>JBDKKN010000189.1:0-4228 GCA_039796075.1 Planctomycetota bacterium
TTAAGAGGCTCGGGGTAAATGCCGCGGACGTCGTACGCCTTGAAGATCTTCTGAAGCATGGAGCGCGGATCGTAGTATTCCCGCCATGAACATGAAGCGCGCCCATACGGCCTTTCAAACGAAACGCAGCCTGACTCGCATCGTGGCAACCGTTGGACCGGTGTCAAACTCCACCGCCATGCTCACCCGACTCGCGCGCGCCGGGGTCAGCGTCTTTCGCCTGAACATGAGCCACGGCGACCCGGCCACGCATGCGCGCACCATCGCCACCATCCGTGCCGTTGCCAAGTCACTCAAGCTGGAAATCGGCATCCTCGCCGACCTGCCCGGTCCAAAGATTCGGCTCACCACGATCGAACGTGGCGAGACCATCCGGCTCCGACACGGCGATCCGGTACGCATTGTGCGTGGCAACGGAGTGATTGACCCCGATGCGCGACCAATCACACTGCATGTTGACTACAAACGGTTTACTGATGATGTCGGCACCGGGGATCGCGTGCTGATTGATGACGGCGCCGTGCAACTGCGCGTGCGTGCCAACCGCCGCGGCGTGGTGGAGTGCGTGTGTGAAGTTGGCGGCAACATCTCCAGCCGCAAGGGCGTCAATCTTCCCGAGACCGCCGTCAGCCTGACCGCGCCAACTGCGCGCGATCGCGTCTTGGCCGACTGGGCCGTGCGACACGGCGCGGATTTCGTAGCGCTGTCGTTTGTGCAAACGGCCGCCGATATCACCAGTCTGCGCCGCACACTTGCCCGCAGCGCAAAGGCAAGTCGCAGCCGCATTCCCGGCATCGTTGCCAAGATCGAACGCCCCGTAGCGCTCAACTCGCTTGACGCCATCGCCGCTGAAGCTGAAGCGATGATGGTGGCGCGTGGCGACCTTGCCATTGAACTGGATTTTGCGCGCGTTCCAGTTGAACAACGCAGAATTCAGGCTGCCTGTGAGCGCGCCGCTATCCCGTGCATCGTTGCCACGCAAATGTTGCAGAGCATGATGGAAGCTCCACTTCCAACCCGCGCCGAAGCATCCGATGTTGCCAGCGCCATCTTTGGCGGCGCTGACGCGGTGATGCTGAGCGGCGAGACCGCTGCCGGCAAGTATCCGCTCGACTCTGTTTCCGCCATGCGCCGCATTGCCGAGGAAACCGAATCATGGCTCCGCAACCAACCCATACGCGCACTCCGTTCGCGCGAATTGGTAGAGAGCGACGAACCCGCCGCCGTACTCGCACGCAGCATGGCGCAGATGGCCACCGAAAGTCACTCGCGCGCCATCATCGCTTGGACCGATCCGCGTTCGTTGCGATTCATCAGCCAGACCGATGTCAATGTTCCGATCTATGCGTTCGGCGCCACGGATGCCGAACTGCGCACCCTCGCCCTGCTGCGCGGCGTGCGTACCATCCGCATGACACACCCGTCTGATTCGCGCGACTTTGTACGCGTGGCGGAACGCATCTTGCGCGGCGCGCGGCTACTCACCACCCGCGACCGCGTGGTGGTGGCCACCGGATTTGCCGGCCATGGCACCGAGCGCCTGTGGCTGCGCCAAGTGGGCACGAAGGTTGTCTGACGCCAATTGCCCCGGTAATGGCGGATAACGCTGAAGTTATGGCGCATTCAGCACATTTCCCACCGTGTTAGCCATTGCGAAATGCACGGTTTCTCGGTAACTTCCGACGTTTCCCCACCAGTCGGTGGGGACGACGCGGCCCACAGGTGGACACCGCGTCGTACGGATACCCCGCGCGGGGTTTCCATCGTCCTCGCTCCAAGCGCCCTTGGTTCGGGACGGCCGCCGAGTTTCGGCGTCCACCGGTCGTGCCCGCGGTGTCGCTGCAGTTGCTCGTAAGGAGAGCCAACATGTCTGATCAGAAGTCACTCGCTAAAGAACTCGTCGAAGCCGGAGTCATCTTTGGACAGCGTCGTTCCAGCTGGAACCCGAAGATGAAGCCGTACATCTTTGCCACCAAGAATGGCGTCTCGATCATCGACATCAAGGAGACCATCAAGGGTCTTTTGTTGGCCAAGAAATTCATCACCAAGGTCGTCGCAAGCGGCAAGGACGTGTGCTTTGTCGGCACCAAGCGTCAAGCCCGCGGCGCCGTCGAGCAATACTGCACTGAATGCAAGATGCCTTACGTCACTGAGCGTTGGCTCGGTGGCACACTCACCAACTTCCGAACCATCCGCGAGCGCCTGCGCCGCTTGGAGGAACTGGAGCGTCTCGGCGAGACCGGCAGCATCAAGAACTACTCCAAGAAGATGGAATCACAGCTTGCGCGCGAAGAGAAGAAGATCTTCCGCAACCTCAATGGCCTGCGCACCATGGGCAAACTCCCAGGCGCGCTCGTGGTCATTGACACCACGCGCGAACTCAACGCGTTGCTCGAGGCCAAGGCCCTGGGCATCCCAACCATCTGCTTGATCGATACCGACGGAAACCCGGATTTGGCTGACATTCCAGTACCAGCCAACGATGACTCGATGCGCTCCATCGACATCGTCATCCGCGAACTCTGCGCGGCTGCTTTGGCAGGTCGTGGCGAACGCAGTGGCGCAGCTCCTGAGGAGATGGGCGCAGCGATCGCAGCTTCCGGCGAATTGGATGCACCTGCCGGCCAGCGCCCGGTTCGTCGTTCCAGCCGCAGCCAGTTCCGTTCTGACAGTGGTCGTTCCGCTAGTTCCGACGCCCCCGCTGCTGCTCCGGCCGCAGCACCGTCGGCAACCACCGGCGCGTAATTCGCGTTGCACATTCCAATCAACATAAACACCCAACACGAGGTGACTGAATGACTACCGCCAACATCAATTCAAAGGTTGTCATGGCCCTGCGCGAGCGCACCGGCCTTGGCATGATGGACTGCAAGGCTGCTCTGATCGAGGCTGGCGGCGACGCCAAGCTGGCCGAGGAGCGCTTGCGCGAGAAGCTCAAGGGCAAGATGGATACGCGTACCGATCGCGTGGCTGGCGAAGGCTGCATTGCCATCGCTGTGTCAGGCAAGAAGGCCGCCATCATTGAAGTGCGCGCCGAGACCGACTTCACCGCTCGCAATCCTGAGTTCCGCGCCATGGCCGCTGACTTGGCGAAGGCTGCTGTGGCTGGCGCCGTCGGCGCAGCCGTGAAGACGGATGCCATGCAAAAGCAACTCGACGAAGTCCGCATCCGCACCGGCGAGAACCTCTCGTTTGGCGGCGGCCAAGTGGTCGAAGGCGATTCGTTCGCGCAGTACATCCACCATGACGGCAAGAAGGCTGGACTGATCGTCTATTCCGGCACGATTGAGCACGACACCGGCGTGGGCATTTGCCAGCACATCGTTGCTGCAGATCCTGCTCCGATCGCCGTTGACGAGCACGGCATTCCTGCCGCCATGCTCGCAGAGAAGCGCGCCGAAGCGGTCGCTGAGGCGAAGGCCTCCGGCAAGCCGGAGCAAATCGCTGAGAAGATGGCTGAAGGCAAGCTGCGTAAGTTCTTCGAGGAAGTCACTCTCCTCGGTCAGAAGTACGTGCGCGACGACAAGAAGGCGATCAAGGAACTCTTGGCTCCTGATGCCAAGATCCACCAGTTCGTCCGCATGATGGTTGGCCAGCACTAACCAACGATGGATGACTCGGTGAGTCATCACTCAGCAAGTTACAACAAAGCGGGCGCGGTCTTCGGACCGCGCCCGCTTATTTATTAATCATCAGTGCTGCTCTCGAGTGAGTGTCGAACCTCAACTCGGCTTTGCAGCAGGTGCAGGCGCGGTCTTCGGCGCCCCGTCCTTCGGTTCCGCATCCTTCGGCATCACGTCCACTGCCACCGGACAGTGATCGCTTGCATAACCGGCCGGAACCTTCTCCTTCTCCGGGTCAGTCTTCCAGTCGTAGTCACTGGGCGGATGCATCGTGCCCATCACAAAGAAGCCGCCGTCAATCACGTCATCGGCAAGTCCCTTGGTCATAAAGATGTAATCAATGGCGCGGCCGGAATCATGGGTCGTATACAGATCCTTGGTGCCACTGTCCTTGTTGGCACGGAAGTCGTACGCGCCCTTCATTCCCGCCGCGCCGAATGCCTTTGGCGTCTTCATCGAAGGCGTTGCGTTGAAGTCACCCAGCACCGCCACGTTTGCCGCGGGGTTCGCCGCAAGGTCCTGCTTGACAAACTCAATGGTCTGCAGCGCTTCACTTTCACGCTGGTAGTCAAATTCCTTGCCGCCAGCCTTGAAATGCACGGAAT
>JBDKKN010000190.1:0-3004 GCA_039796075.1 Planctomycetota bacterium
CCGTCGGCCGAATCCCACACCCGGATCAATTGGTCACCTGCACTGGCAATCCGCGTCCCGTCCGGGGTGCGCGCTACCACCATGGGCGCCTTGGTGTTTGAGCGCACCCGCCAACGCTCACACGCTCCTGGCTCTGCGCCTGGATCGATCAGTGCCACCGATCCATCAGTGAAACCGACGGTGACGCAACGGTCCGCGGCTGAAAGCGCAATGTCATTCACGGTGCCTTCGAGTGGAATCTCGCGGCACTCGCCCAGCATGCCCTCGCGCACAGTGATGACCACGAGGCCACGATCGTTGGAGGTCATGAGTTCGCGACCATCCGCACGCAGGCGTAACGGACCGCGCCCGCGCGTGGTTCCCGGAAGCTTCAGACTTTGCAGAGCGATGCCTTGGCGTGACATCAATTCAACCGTTGGTGAATCAAGCATGCGCCATGCGATCGCGTCGCCACCGGAAAGGGCAGCAACGGAGCACGGGGCACCGTAATTCACGCGCACGGAATACGAGCCCTGACGTGAAACAAACGAAATGGCACCGCCCTGTGGGCACCAATAGGCAGCCACCGCACCGGTGCGACCGTCGCTACTGAGGTCACGCAACAGGGCAAGCGGTTGCGTTGGTTCAAGTTGCATTTCGAACGACGGTGCGCCAGTTTTTATGCTGGAGAGGATGACGCGTCCGTCGGCATCGGGCTTCTCGCCGCCGCAACTTGCGATCGTTCCATCGGCAAGAAATGCAAGGCTGTACACCCACGCCCGATGTGCGCTCAGCATCGGTTCAACCACGCCAGAGTCAACATCCCACACGCGCATTTGGTTGTCGTGTCCAACGGCTGTCACCGTGCGGGTGTTTGGCTCATACACCACCGAGCGCACCGCACGTTCGCTTCCGACCGCCGAGCCGATGCGTGCACCGCTCGTGGCGTCCCAGATATGGATGCAGCCATCGGTGCCGCCAGTGGTGAAGCGGCCATCACCGGGACCGGCGGTGAACGCCTTGACGCTGCCCACATGGGCAGCTGTTACGCCGAGCGCTTCGCCGGTGATGCCATCGAATCGATGGACGGCACCGCCGATCGTGCCAACCAGCGCTACCGGGCTCCCACTTTCCGAACGACATGCACCGATGCAATCGATGCGATCGCCGCGGATCTTGATGACAATCGGATCGCCTTCGACGATTGGTCGAAGCGTGCATTGGTCATCGGAAGTAGTCGCGGTCAAAATGGTGTCAACATTGGGCAGGAATGCAATGAGACCTTCGGCAGGAAATGGTCGGGATTGCACCGCATCAACATGCAGGCAAGGTCGCCCGTTGTGCGTATCGATGACTGTGGCGGCGCCGTTGACGCCAGCGCACGCAATGAATCGACCATCAAGAGACCAATCCACGCTGGTGCGCGCCCCGATGCCGGTGGGGTAGGTGCGTGCCATGCTGCCATCGGCGCTGCGATGCACCGTGAGTGTGTCGCTGGTGGCATCGGCGAACACAAACTCATTGCCTTCAGGGGAGAGAGCCAGTGATCGGACGGCACTCTTGGCCGTGAGCACTTCCCGAGGGGCGGCAAACGGCGAAGCGAGCATCCAGACATGACCGGCAGCGACTCCGTTATCCGCGATCGCCATCATGCCGCCGGCAGTTCGCGCCACTCGCGGTACCACGCCAATCGGCAGCGTGCGAACTTCGCTTGAAGCGCGTCGTGAAAGGTAGTCCCATTCCCAACCGCGGCGTGCACTTTCCGCACTGTCAAGGGCCCCGCGTGCATCGGAGACATTTCCGGCGCGCAGTGATGCCTCGGCAAATCCAATGCTTCGGCGGTAGTCACCACGCGACCGTTCATCAAGTGACGCGGCCAATGAATTGCCGCGCTGCTCCGCCACTTGCCAGAGGTGTGCGGTCCAGGTGAGCATCGCGGTCAGGACCACGAATGCCAATGCCACCACCGTCAGGAGTGTGCGGTAGCGGCGCGCAAAGCGGAGCGCCTGCTCGGGGCGAGTTGCCGGGCGCGCGCGCGTTGGCTGGCCGTCAAGGAGTCGCTGGAGGTCATCGATCAGTTCCTGCGCAGTTTGATAGCGACGCGTTGGCTCTTTTTCAAGGAGTTTGCTGACCACCGTCTCAATGTCGCCAGACAGCGAACGGTCGATGCGCCCGAGCGATGTTGGTACTTCGTCGCGCACCACTGCCGCAGCTTCCACGATATTGCGGCGATCAACCGCGTACGGCATGCGTCCGGAAAGCGCTTCATAGAGCATCACTCCAAGTGCGTACAGATCGCTGCGCGTATCAATTTTACTCGTGCCACCGAATTGCTCGGGCGACATGTACGGCACCGTGCCTACCAGCTCGCCCGGTATGGATTGCATGGTGGCGCGCGAACCATTCGGTTCGTCGTCAACCACTCGAGCGACCCCGAAGTCAACGATCTTTGGTTGTCCACCCGCGGTGACAAGCACGTTTCCAGGCTTGAGATCGCGGTGAATGACGCCACATGCGTGTGCATGGGCAACACCCTCTGCAATGTGCACAAAGAGTCGGAGGATGCCTTTCACTCCGATGTCATGGTTGCGTACCCAGGTGGTGAGCGGAACTCCGTCCACGAATTCCATCACAAAGTATGGGCGCGCCGGCGCGTGGCTATTGTCGGTGCCTGCGCCGTAGACGCGCGCGATGTACGGGTGCTCAAGGCGCCCAAGCAAGCGGACCTCGCGTCGGAACCGCGCAAGTGCCGTTGGATTCCACATGCCGCTTCCAAGCACTTTCACCGCAACAATGCGGTCAGTTTCTGGTTGTTGCGCGCGCAACACAATGCCGCTTGCCCCTTGACCAACCAGGCTGAGTACCGAATACCCGCCGATGGTCTCCGGTATCGGGGTGGGTTCTGAGGCTTCATCAAGCACAATGCCAATGTCAAGCAGCGCACGGATGGTGGGCGTGCCGGCGCGGTCCTGCAGGATGAGTTCATTGAGTTCTGCACGGAGGCTGGGGTCTTTCACGTCGCTCA
>JBDKKN010000191.1:0-3566 GCA_039796075.1 Planctomycetota bacterium
TGAAGAAGTTCGCAAGGGTGACGGCTCCGTGGAACGCTTGATCGCCCGCAGTCGACTCATCGGCACGCGCACTGACTTTGAGGACGATGTCAGCTTGCTTGAAGTCACGTTTGAGTGATGAACCCCACTGACACGTGCCACTCATCGCCCGGTAGGAGTTGCCTTAGATCCATCGCTGCTCGCGATACCACGCCACGGCGTCACGGGTGGCTTCCTGCACTGATCGTGGAGCCAAACCCAGCTCGTTGAGGCTTCCGGAGTGGTCAAAGTGCATGGTGCGCCGCGTGAGCCGAACGCCGGTCACCGTGGCCATCGGAATCCGGTGCGAAACGGTGTCCGCCCATCGCTCGCTGCACCAACCGACCGCGAGCGCCAACGGGTACGGAACTGAATAGCGCGGTGCGGGGCGGCCAACGATGCCCGCCAGCACACCCAGCCAGTGCGCGAGCCGCGTGTTGTGCGCACCCAACATGTAACGCACTCCCGGCCGACCACGGTCCATCGCACGCACCAGGCCATCGGCAACATCGCGCGCGTCAATGAGATTCACACTGCAGTCGAGGTAGGCGGGAATCTTGCCGCGGCAGAACGCAACGGCCAGTCGTGTGGGCGGCGTCTGGTTGCGGTCCCCTGGCCCGATCGGCAGCGTTGGGCTACAGACGATCACTGGACTGCCTGCCTCTGCAAGTTGAAACGCCGCGCGCTCTGCGCGGAATTTACTGAGGCAGTACGGGCCGATCATGTCTTCCTCGCGGAATCGCGCAGACTCAATCGACGGGTGCTTCAATCCGGGTTCACCCGATGTCAGGATGCTCTCGGTACTCACGTACAAGACGCGGCTCGCGCCGCCATCAAGCGCGGCGCGCATGACGTTCAGCGCCCCGACATGGTTGATGGCATCAAACTCGCCACGATCACGCCGCCAGAGATTGGGGTCCGCGGCAAGGTGATAGACGCGCGTAGATCCGCGCATGACTTCCTGCATCGCAGCGGCATCGCGAATATCAGCGCGCACCAGTTCCACATGCTTGAGCGGAAGATGTTCCACAGAGGCCGCCGGATGCTCCACCACGCGCACCGCTTCACCTGCCTGAAGCAATCGATCAACGAGGTGGGATCCAATGAATCCGGCTGCACCAGTGACAACATTCATCGAAATGCTCCGCTCGAAAACGAAGCGGCCATCTGTTGCAGGTGCGCCGGCGATGGCGCTTCACGTTGCGCAGAGATGCGTTCCACCATGGTGATCACGGCGCGGTTGATTGGGCATGGTTGACTGCCCGCCAAGCGCACCAAGTGACCGTTGTACGCATCGACTTCAGTGCGACCGCTTCCCATGTCGGGGCTCATTGAGCAATACGTTCCGCGCAGTGACGGCCGAAAGAACACTCCCATGATTCCGGGAAGAAACGGCGTTGACAGAATCCGCATCACCGTCGTTGGATGAAACGGACCGATCTTCTCAAGTTGCTGACCAACGCCGTGAAGGATGTTGTAGTTCTCCCGCAGCAACGCAAAGAACAGTCGCTGCGCGAGCGGGTCGGTGAGTAGCCCGGCGTTATCCACGCCGGCGCTTGCCGCAAGGGGCGAGATGGCCGCGTTGTACATCAGCTTGGTTGCCTTAAACGGGCGAACGTCGTCCACATGTTCCACTGCAAAGAGCTTGCCCGCGCGGAACGCGGCAGCCAATGCAGCGATACGCCCTGCCTCCTCGGCGCTGACCGAACGGCGCGCCCCGATGTGTAATGAACCGGCCCGAGTGATGCGCGCGACCGGACGATCCGCCGGGCACGCAGAAACAAATGAGGCAATCGCTTCACTCGGATGACCGCGACGTTCAAGGGCAGGTTCAAAGCCATTCTGGATGGGAAGCAGCGCTTGCTCATCGGGCAGACGCGCCAGAACGGCAGCATTGTCAAAGGTCTTGGTGCACAGGAGAACGGTGGCGCCCGTGGGCGGGCTCCACGACTCAAAGTTAACAAAGTCCACCCGCATCGGTGGCTGATCATCAAGAACCATGCCCGCAGCGCGCCCAGCAGCAACTTTGGCGGCGTTTGCGTCAACCATGGTGACTGACCAACCGGCACGAACCAGGCAAGCAGCCGCGGCGATACCAATGCCGCCGGCGCCGAGGATGTGTGCCGTAGGAGTCAAGGGTGGCAAATTACCACGCTACCGGTCCGCTCGCGTCATGACACAATCCACCACATGGCCGAACATCGAACTCCCAAACCCCGACCAGTACTTGCACCCATTGAGGCGCCGCTCCCTGCGGCACCGGTACACGGATGTCGGGTGTGTGGACGCCGCACGCTGCGCACGCTTGCGGTGATTGACACGCTGACCTACTGGCGCTGCGGAACGTGCCAAGCGACATTGCTGGCGGACGCGCACCTGCCGACCCGTACTGATGAACAGGCGCGGTACGCGCAGCACAACAATGATCCGAACGACAAGGCGTACCGAGCGTTCCTGCAGCGGGTTTCCGATCCGCTCCTGAAGCGACTGCCCGCCGCGCAAGAGGGTCTTGATTACGGCTGTGGACCAGGCCCAGCGCTCGCGCACATCTTGGGCGACGCTGGGCACACCATGCAGATCTATGACCCGATCTTCTTTCCGGACACCGATCCGCTGGAGCGCGACTATGACTTCATCACCTGCACGGAAGTGGTGGAGCACTTTCATCACCCGCGCGCCGAGTTTCAGCAGCTTGATCGATTGCTTCGACCGGGCGGAACATTAGCGATCATGACGAACTTTCAGACCGATGACGAGCAGTTTGCAAATTGGCACTATCGACGCGACCCCACCCATGTCACCTTCTATCGCGAGGCGACCTTTCGATCAATCGCCCAAGATCTGGAGTGGATATGCCATATTCCAGCAAGAAATATCGTGATGATGCAGAAGCAGTGGCTATGAAGTCAGTCGCGATGATGATGAACGTGCTGGTTTCGTGTGTGGGCATTGGCGCGCTGAGTGCATGCCAATCGAACGTCTCTCTGGCAACACAGAGCGCAGTCGCCACGCAACAGTTTGAGTTCTCGCGCATGGTGATGGGAGCGCCCTGCCGCATAGTGTTCTATGCACCGAACGAGGAATCAGCCAACGAATCTGCGCGCGCGGTGTTCGATCGCCTCGCGCGTATTGAAGAGGCCCTCAGCGACTGGATGCCTGCAAGCGAAACTCGCCAGCTTCCGTCGGCAGTGGGCATGCAGACAACGGTTGGACCGGATCTAGCGAACGCGCTGAGCGTGTCGCTCAACTACGCACGTATGACTGACGGTGCATTTGATCCAACCGTCGGCGCACTCACTAAGCGATGGCGTACTGCACGAAGCGATGGCCGTTCGCCGGACGCAGCGGAACTGCAAGCACTGCGCGCCCGCTGCGGTTGGCAGCAGGTGCAGTTTGATGCCGCCACGCACACCTACACCGCACTTGTACCGGGCCTAGAACTTGATTTCGGCGGAATTGGCCAAGGAATCGGCGCCGATGCTGCACTCGCCGTGCTGCGCGAGCGCGGCATCACCTGCGCGTTGATTGACCTGTCCGGCGACATTGCC
>JBDKKN010000192.1:0-3848 GCA_039796075.1 Planctomycetota bacterium
GCCGCCCGATGCGCCGAAGAGCAGAATTCCACCGATGACGGGCGCTGTACGTGGTATTCCGTAACCCCGGCCCGGGATGACTAACAAGAGCACCAGCAGGATGGCCGTTGCGGCAACACACGCCTGCAACAACAACCACGCGTACCGCGGCCCGATGTAACGGGTGATTTCACGGTACAGCCCGAACGCCCAGAAGATCGGCGGGACGATGATGCCCGCAGCTATCACTTCCCAGACCGACACCGCCACTGGCAATTCCACAGTGCCAAGGCGCAGCGCAAAGGCCGCCCACAGGCAGACCACGGCGCTGCTGGCATCCCATGCAACCATCAGCGACTGCTTTCCCCCGCGGGGCAGGCGATCAACAAGGCGCATGGATCGAGCGAATGCGTGTCCGGGTTCAGGCATCTCGAAGCACTGTACCACTACATGCCCCGCTCGGCGATGCTGCCGCGCTCCGGATAACCTCCGCCTATGGCTTCTGTCGTCTTCTACTTCGAGCTTCATCAGCCGTTTCGGCTGCGCCGCTACTCGGTCTTTGACACTGACCCGTTTTACTTTGACAACGAGGCCAACGCCACCATTCTGCGCAAAGTCGCGGATAAGTGCTACCGCCCCACCACACAGAAGCTGCTGGATTTGGTGCGCCGCCACGACCAACGCTTTCGCGTGAGTTTCTCTGTCAGTGGCACCGCACTGAAACAGTTAGAGGAGTGGGCCCCAGATGTCCTGGACACCCTGCGTCGCTTGGTTGATACCGGCGCGTGCGAATTGCTTGATGAGACCAGCCACCACTCGCTGGCGTTCCTCTTTTCACGTGCCGAGTTTGATGAGCAGGTCCGCCTACACCGTGCGGAGATCGCCCGGCTCTTCAATGGCTACAAACCAACCGCGTTCCGCAACACGGAGCTCATCTACAACAATGAACTTGCTGGCCATGTGGCTTGGCTTGGCGACTACAAGACCATGGTCTGTGAAGGCGTCGACCGCCTACTCTCTGGCCGAAGCCCCAACTACGTATACGCACCGCCGGCGCAAGCAACGCCGCCTGGGCACAACCCAGTGCGCCTGCTCCTGAAGAACTATCGGCTTTCCGACGATGTTGCGTTCCGCTTCAGCGATCGCAATTGGAAGGAATGGCCGCTGGACGCGCAGCGCTTTGCCAAGTGGGTCAACCAAATCAATGGCGATGGTTACCTCTGCAACCTGTTCATGGACTACGAGACGTTCGGCGAGCACCAATGGGCTTCGACCGGCATCTTTGATTTCTTGGACAAGCTGCCCGAAGCCGTCTTTGACGCGAACCCGGGGCAAAATGGGTTCCTCACCGTCAGCGAGGCATCCGCCGCTCATCGGCCGGTTGGTGAGTACTCAAGCGAGCAGTTCATCAGTTGGGCGGACAGCGAGCGAGACCTCTCTGCGTGGCTTGGCAACCCGCTGCAAGACAACGCGATTGCGCAGTTGTATGAACTGGAAGCCGGAGTGCGCGCCCGCCATGCCGCGGGCGACCCGTGGATTCTTGAGGATTGGCGCAAACTCACCACCAGCGACCACTTCTACTACATGTGCACCAAGTACTGGGCAGACGGTGACGTGCATAAGTACTTCAGCCCCTACGACAGCCCGTACGACGCGTACATCAACTTCATGAATGTGCTCGACAATCTACGTACGCGGGTTGGGGTGTAACTCAACGAGAGGACACTTCAACCAACCGGCTGGCGTGACTCCGGAAGTCGGCGCGGTGCTGATCGGCCTGGCGCGCTGTCTGTAAACCCCTCTGCCACCAGCGCGCCCGCGGACTGTCTACGAAATTCATCAGTCATGCGGTGATCAAAGCGCGCGATGGCGTGCTGTTGGCGTCGGTCACTAGCGATGCAGCGCAGTGCTACCCAAGCCATAGCGACTGTCCAAGCAGCAAACGCGTACAAAATAATGGATCGCATAGAAACCATCGCGACCGCGCGAACAACTGGCGGTGTGTCGATGCGGTACATGGCTGACGATGCATTCAGATTGCGCGCCGCAAGCATGGTCATGATCTCACGGGCACGATCGCTAAATGCGGCAATGGCTTCGGAAACCAGTTGCAATTGCGTGCTGTGCGCCTGAGCGCTGGGCTTCGCTACGGAATCCCCTTTGACCATTGACTCCAGCCACGTCTCAAATTCCAGGTTGGTGGTCAATTTGACTACGTCCAACTCCGCCTGCAAGCGTCGGTCCGTAAGTTCACGCCGGTACTCCACATCCCGACTCTTCACGGCCTGTTCAATGACACGGTCGATGAAGGTCCCGTCGACATTGGCCATCAACCCGGACTGATGCGGTTCGTCTGCCACCCGCGGCGTGGTGGGCCCGCGAACGAGTCGGGTTTCATCCGAATATCCCTCGAAGGCCTCACGGAGAACCCGTGCCCGCTCCTTGGCGGCCTGTAATTCAGACTCCAACAATTTAGTTCGCGTGGACCGAATCGCCTCGTATGCCGCAGGCTCAACCGTTCGTGCCTGTCGCAACGCTTCCACGTACGCGGGAATGACCTGGTTACGCCGTACGGCATTCAATTGGTGCCCAAGGTCGACGATCGATGCGCCACTCGTGTCCTTGATGCCGTCCGATCCGTTCAGCTTTGCCATGGCCTCAACGGCAAGCATCAAGGAGTCGGCAAACTCCTTCATGCGCTCGGCGTGTACCACGCCCCTCGCTGCCGACTGGCTCGTGGACAGGTCCTTGGCGGAAAGCCGCAATTCAGCACCCATCGGTAATGGGTAGTCATAGGAGCGAGCGCCAGCAGCATCGGTGGTTCGCGCCCACTCTTCGGGCAGCGCAAGAATGAAGCGGGCCATCTGCTCGTCCGTCAATTTGCCGGCTGCGCCCAGTGTGATAGTCAGCGATGCAGAATTCATCGACTTCAACTTTGCTGCGAACTCTTGTTCAATCGCACCGCGCTCGGATGAGGTGAGCTTGGCGTTGGAAAGCTTCTGCAGGTATTCGCTGCGAGTCAACTCCAGGTCTGCTCCGCCGGCAGCCACTTGCAAATTGCGGCTGAGATCAGCGAGTGGAATGACCTTCTCCAGTGCTTGGGCGCGCCACACTGGCTCCACCACATAATTTGCCAGGATGTCCTGCGGGGCATAGGTGGTCTTATTGGGATAACGCCCGTCGGCTGCTCCAACGAATACCGGCGTGATATCAAGACTGCAGTAGCGATCCGCACGCGGCAACGCGAATGCCACGGCCATGGCGCCAACGGTCAATAGCCCAACGATGGCGGTGGCGGATACGAAACGGCGCTGATGGCGCTGAAGGAACCCAAGAATGTCCAGTGAGCCGCCTTCGTCCTCGGGGGGGAAGCCATGATCAGCATGATCAGCATGGCCGGCGCGGTCTCCGCGCACCACTGAACTACCGACCGCGCCCTGTTCCGACCGTGATGAGTCATATGTCATGGAAGTGATTGTAACGCGCAGCCTTCCGTTACCCCCGCGCCACCCGCTCACCATCAACGCCCTCGCGCTCACACCAACGGCTCACCACGCAAGCGGTCCATGCCCGTTGCGCGGCGCCCTCGTCACCGGCACGGGCTTGCACCAGTGCCATATGGGCGGCCTTGCCATCCAAGATCCCCTGCGCTTCAAGGCGTTTGGGGGAAAGGACGTCGTCGACCCACTCCGCGAGCGGGCCAGCAAACCAGCGGCGGAGCGGCACCCCGAACCCCTGCTTGGAACGGCCCGCAATACCGTGCAATTCCTTGGGTAATCGGTGCCGGAGCGATTCACGCAAGAGCAACTTTCCGACGGTTCCATCGGTGCGCCATGCGGGTGGAATTCGCCAAGCAAAGTCGAAGAGAC
>JBDKKN010000193.1:0-2908 GCA_039796075.1 Planctomycetota bacterium
TTGCAGTGCGCGGCCGCCCGCTGTCGTACCATTCGGGCGTGCATTCCATGCAAGAATCCGTCGATCCGCCCGCCGACCCGAATGTCCGCTGGCACGCCTCCGCTGCTGACGCCGCACTCCGCGCGCGCTGCGCCGGCCAACGCGGCGTCACCGCGTGGCTCACGGGCCTGAGTGGCTCCGGCAAGAGCACCATCGCCGTGGCATTGGAGCACCGTCTCTTGCAGACTGGTTGCCTCGCCTGCTGCCTCGATGGCGACAATCTCCGTCACGGTCTCAACGCCGGCGTCGGGTTCGATGCCACTGGAAGGCAAGAAGCGGTGCGCCGCGCTGGTGAAGCCGCACTGCTGATGGCGGGGTCAGGCGTCGTTTCCATTGTTGGCATGATCAGCCCGTACCGCGCTGATCGCGACCGCGTGCGCGCGCGCCACGTGGCGGCCGGCATTCCGTTCATTGAAGTACATGTGCATGCGCCGCTTGCCGTTGCTGAAGGGCGGGACCCAAAAGGCCTCTATGCCAAAGCCCGCGCCGGTGAGATCAAAGGATTCACCGGCATTGATGACCCCTACGAGGCGCCACTCAACGCAGAAGTGGTGTTGCACACCGCCGAGCACTCACTTGCGGCGTGCGTGGCAGAATTAGAGGCAGCCATTCTTCGAATTTCCATGGCGAGTCATCGCGGTAAGTAATTAGAATTTCTACGGCGACTGATCGCGCCGAGTGAATGGACATTCCATGGCAACTGATCGCGCCAAGTAACTGCCGCACACGCTTCACTCCGCGCGAGCCAAGACGCGCGCCAGGTGCGCGGGATCATGCTCCGCTGCCAACGCGCGCGCCGCTTGTTGGGCGCCTGCACTGATTCCATCCCAGTCTGCAAGCGCAGCATCGATCGCCGCCGCGAGCCCGCGTGGAGTGCGCTCACTGAATGTGACCCCACAGCCAAATCGCTCGACCAATCTGCCTGGCCAACTATCCGCGCTGGTCACGCACGGCGCGCCGCGCAGGAGGCCGTCAAGTACCACACCGGTCACGCCATCAGCAAATGCAGCGGGCTCATACGGCGCAAGCACCAACGCGCCGTTGAAACGTTCGCCGTATGCACTGCTCTGTGGCGCTACCGGATCCATGATGAGCCCCGGCGCGCCGCTGGCACTCAACTTTGCAAGTACCTGACGGACGTTTCGACCGTGGCCTTCGGACGCACGCTTGGGCGTGGTCTGCACCAACAGTGGCGTTGTGCGTCCGGCCCGTCCGTACAGCTCCGCCACGCCCGCCACCAGCGCCAGCCCCTTATTCATACGCGCCGCACCAGCCATCAAGAGCATGCGGCAGTTTGGCTGCGCAGCAGGAATAGTCGCTGGTGGAAGTATCGGATACGGAACCTGCTCAACACGTTTCCATCCAGCGTTGCGCAGGAACTCAGCGATCGTGGGCGTCGGTGCAATGGCCATCGCCTGCGCACGCACGTGGTGTGCCATCCGTGACATGAGTCGCTCGCTTAGTCCGCGACTGCACCAATGGAAATACAGCCGCGCGCGCTGCAAGGCTTTCGGATCAGTCGCGTTGACGCCGCGTGCCAGCACTTCCAGGGCGAGCGCAGTAGCAGGGCGCGCGGTCAGAATCAGAAATGGATCGCTCGAGCGCAGTGCGCTCCGAAGTTCTGAGACTTCCTCGCGCCACTTATGTCCATGAAACGCACCACGCACGGTGGTGTGCGGACCAAGATCGCACTGCTGAAGCGCCTGTACTGATGCGGCAATATCAATGTTCGCAATGACGCCGGCACTTCGATTAGAAACGGCACGGACGAACTCCGCGTAGTGACCACTTGGCCCACGAAGATTGGGCTCAATGATTCGAATGGTGGGAAGTTTCATGGCCACTGCGCATGCAGACTATCAATTGCGGCGCGGGTCGATGTGCGAAGTTGGTTGCGCGTATGACGGGCGAGTGGTGCGCGGTGCTGCCGCGTGCCGCCGCGTGCTGCCGCCCGCTGCGCGGGCGTTTCGTGGCGCCGCACGTCGCCGTCGCGCGTAGCGCCTTCATACGCGCCTGTAACATCGGCTCTTCATGAAACTGAAGCGTTTCTCTGCCGTGCACCGCGTCCCCAGCTTTCTCTTCCGCTATGCGGTGAAGCGAGTTCAGCTGGGAAAATTCGCCGCACTCACTGGGTCGCGCCCGGCAGTGACCTACGCAACATTTCGGACTGCAAGTACCTCCATTCATCACGCCATTCGTGCTTCGGGAAGCGCGTCAGTGAAGGCGCACGCGCTTGCGCCGGAACACCTACTTCCACTGGTCTCCCCCCGCGCTCCGCACGCCCTGACCAAGCACGGCCTCCCGATCTTTGCGCATGTTGGAAATCTTGCTGTTCGCCACGCAATCATTGATCCGCGCCGTGAAGCCGACTTTGTAGTGGCAGTGCGCGACCCCATTGCCGTGGCTGCAAGTGTGATGTCCGCGTTCCGCATGTGGTGGCCACAGCAACTGCGCGAGCGTGTTTCCGAACCGGGCTTCGTAGAAACACCCGCCGCTCTCGACATCATTGAGAAGCAGTTCTTTGGTCATTTCCCCCGCAACTTGATGCTCGACTGGCTGTCCCATGACATGTCCGGTGGTATGGGTTGGGATCCGTTCGCGCACGCCTTTGATCGGGAATCCGGCGCAACTTCCTATGTGCACGGGCCGTGGCGCCTCTTAGTTATACGCACAGAATTACCAGACTCGCAAAAAGACATTCACCTGCGCTCATTTTTGAGTCGTCCTTCCATTCAGGTAGTTCCATCAAATGAAACCATTGGATTTGGCCCGGAGCGTAAGGCGCTGATCAAAGCAGTTCACGCGGTGATTCGCCGCCATCCGGACTGGGTGAACGCAGTCCTTGATGACACGCGTTCCCGGCATTTCT
>JBDKKN010000194.1:0-37587 GCA_039796075.1 Planctomycetota bacterium
TCGGTTCGAGTGCTCGGATTCGTTCCACCAGAATTCTTGGGACTGCACACGCAGTTTGTTGCGTACCTACGCATCAACGGAAGCACCGATGCAGCGGCAGCAAGTCTGCTTGCACACGAACAGATTTCCTACATCAGCGCGTCCTTGGGGGCGTATGACCTTGTCATCTATGGGACGGCTCGCGACACCATGGACATGGTCTCCATCATGGACCGTGCCGTTATTGACAACCCACTCATTCACGACTCCGAGTGTCATGTAGTCCTTGAATTTCCTGATGCAAAGCGCGGCCACGCGCCGTCGGTCACCCAAGTCGTGCCGCGCCACATCGACCAAACGGACCGTCAAATCATCCGTCAGGCACAGCAAGATGCACGCATGTCGTTCACTGACATCGCACTGCAAACGAATATCTCGCCAACAAGCGCCGCTGATCGATTCCGCAAGCTACTGACGGACGGAATCATTCGGGTCATCACTCTGCCAGATCCAACGCGCATCGGCTTGACCCTGTCCGGCAATGTGCGCATCGTGGCTGACACCGCCACCCGAGCGCTCGCTAGCGAACTGAACAAACTGCCAGAAGTCACAAGTCTTGCCATTGTGAGCGGGCGTTTCCAAATCGCCGCGGAATTCAACACCCGAGATAGCGTTCACTTTGATGACTTCCGAACACGGATTCTCTGTACCCGGGGCGTGCAGCACGCTGAGATGTCTCTGCACCGAAAGTTGTACAGGCAGCATTTCAACTGGTCCACCCCTGAGGGGGCGTGATACTCATGAGATGCGCGTGATGCAGTGCGCTGTACCACGCGGCGCGGGGATCCCACAAAGTGGACAGTGCGGATATCGTTTTCCGCATGGACAGCATTACTCTGATTCGTGAAACACATTCTTGGATGCGCTGGCTCACCGGGCGCACCCTGGAGGCGGCATCAACCCTGACAGAGGCGGACTTTCGCCGCGAGTTCCCGATTGGATCCGGGAGTGTTCACGGAACACTGACGCATCTCCTCGGCGCAGAGCGCATTTGGATGAACGCCATTCACGGAAACGCCACCGCGGTCATGGCGTCCACTGAAGAATTTCCATCCATCGACTCCATTCGCAAAGGATGGCCGGTGGTACGCGGTACATGGGATACGTATCTCAATCAACTGACGGATGATGAGTGCAGCCGGGTAGTGATGCGAGTCCGGGACGGGAAAGAGGTTCGCCAACTCGTGCGCGACATCGTGGTGCAACTACCGACCCATGCGCTGTATCACAACGCGCAAATGTCCTTCATGTTTCGGCAGATGGGCCACTCGCTCCCAGATTCAAGTTGGATCCTGTGGCGGCGCGGACAACTCGCGCAAGCAAAGTAATGCACGCTCCGATCGTTTCCTATGCCATCACTCTCGCGGAGGTCAGCGCCGCAGCCGGACGTATTGCGCCCTATGTGCTTCGTACCCCGGTGATTGACAGTGATGTGCTGCGTGAACTCACCGGTCGATCGGTGGTGTTCAAATGCGAATCGATGCAACGAACCGGCAGCTTCAAGATCCGCGGTGCAACCAATGCGGTCCGGCGTATCTCGGAGGCGGATGCCCCGCGCGGCGTGGTCACCCACAGCTCCGGAAATCATGCATTAGCGCTCGCCACCGCAGCGGCGGAACGGGGCATGCCCGCGCATGTGGTGATGCCAGAAAACGCATCGCCAAGCAAGCGCGCCGCGGTGCTCCATGCTGGCGCACAGGTAGTCACCTGTGGAAATTCCGGGGCTGAGCGCGAAGCAATGGCTGCCGAAGTCCAGGTCCGCACGGGCGCCACCATGGTGCCGCCCTTCGACCATCCGTGGGTCATGGCTGGTCAAGGAACAATCGCCCTGGAGATTCTGGAACAAGTACCAACAGCTGGCACACTAGTCATCCCCGTCGGCGGTGGCGGCATGCTGGCTGGCATGGCGATCGCTGCGCGCGCGTTGCGGCCAGATATTCGAATCATCGGCGCTGAACCAGAACTCGCGGGCGATGCCGCGGAGTCCAAGCGCACCGGCAAGCGGGCGTCGCAATATCCGCCAGTGACCATTGCTGATGGACTACGAACATCGCTTGGCGAACTGACGTTCCCAGTGGTCCGTGACTTGGTCGATGACATCGCCTTGGTTTCGGAGGCGGAGATCGTTGCCGCTATGCAACTCATCTTCACACGCGCGCGATTGGTGATTGAGCCAAGCGCGGCAGTGGGGGTTGCGGCCATCCTCGCGGGGCGAGTCGGCGGCGCGATGGATCGCCCGACTGTATGCGTGTTGTGCGGAGGAAATGTTGACTTGGCCAACCTGCCGTGGTCTGCATTGCCAGCCTGAATTCCCGCGCGCCAGAATCAACTCCAGTGCGACAGCAGCAACCCGAGGTCAGCACCGTTGGTGGTTCCGTCGTGGTTGAGGTCCGTCGGTCCTGGTTGCCCCCAGCCGGAGAGCAATAATCCAAGATCAGCGCCATTGACCACGCCGTCGCCATTGATGTCACCGATGATCGTGGCTGGAACGCCATTCATGACCAAGCTTGAACTACCCACGGTCGTGCTTGATCCATTCGCGAAGGTACCGCTGATGAGTAGGTGAGCCACTTGTCCGGCGGGAATGATGGTCGGCAAATCAAACGGCGCGCTGACCAATGGTGGCCCCGCGGGCACTGGTACCGTCTCGTTGATCGCTCCCTGGGAAGTGAGAGAGATAGCACCACCAACGATCGAAAATGTTCCTGAGAGCGCCATCGCTGCTGGTGAACTGTTGGTGAATGGCTGCCCGAGCGCCGTTCCCGTAACGGAGATGATCACTGGTACGGTCACGGCAAATGTCCAGGTGCCATCAGCATTTGGCGTGGCAACACCAAACGCTGCACCAGACTGAGCCGCGGTCGCCGCAGTCAATGAACCATTATCCACCGGCACATCAACATTGGTTAAACCAATAAATGTGGAGGTGGGCTGCACGGTGCGAAATGTTGAATAGGTGAGCAGCATCGAAGTGCTGATCGTCCCCGTTTGTCCTGCCAGCGTGTCAACTAGCAGATTCGACACATCAACGACCCCAGTGGCTGGATTGAAGCCAAACTGGAAGGTGCCCGTTGGATGTGTGTCGGTGATCGACACCTTCGGTTTCACGGTCGACGAGAATGGGATGGCGGTATTCCCAGAGCCACCAAAGAATCCTGGAAGAGTGCGTGTGCCTGTTTCATTCGTGACCGCCACGTAATTTCCAATCCAACTGCCCGCAAGCGGAATTTGAATGTTCGTCTGTTGCGTGTAGATGCTGGCTGGTGCGACCGTGCAATTCCACCGGCTCTCGGCAGCGCCTGCGGTTGCCGAAACCATGGCGAGTGCGGTGGAGAATCCGATGGTGGAAAGTGCCCGATTCATATTGGAAACGTAGCACGAATCGCCGGATTGTCCAACAACGGATCTAGAGAACCGACCACTCAGAGTGGCTCTGCCTGCGACCAAAGCCCCAGTAGCAGCCCCAAATCAGCGCCATTGACCTGGCCGTCAAAGTTCAAGTCGCCGATGTGCGGATGTTGCAGTCCAAACTCGCCGAGCAGAATTCCCAAGTCGGCACCATTCACAACGCCGTCATGGTTGAGATCTGCGTTGGGTGGACATGATGGACACTCGTGTCGAATCCAGTAGTTGGTTCCGTCAAATCCGGGAAGGACCGGCGGTTCGTCTGGCGGCGGCGGGTTCTCGGGGTCTGGCTCGGTGCACGGTTGACCACTGCGGATTGGCCCAACATCCATGCCCAGCGTCACCACTGCATACCACGGGCCACCAGTCACAGTGATGCTCTGAACCATCGGCGCACAGCGCCCGCCAAACCAAATCGAGTGTGTCTCCAGTGGTCCATTCATCGGGCCGCGCATGAGGTGCAACTCTGCAGGAAACTCTGCATCAAGCGTGAGACGAATGACGCGTAAGCCCGTGCCACCACCAAGCGTGTACCAATCGGTGTCACGCGGCGCTCCCGTGGTGCATGAGCCCGCCACGGTTTGACCTGCGAGCAGCTGGGAAACCGCTCCAGAGCGCGTCGGTCCATCGTTGGTATGCAGATAGCACGCTTCATCGTTGAGCCGCGCATCCGCCGGAACAGTGATTGTGCACGGCGGAAGACCACACAGTGCGGCGGCCCGCGCAACGCAGACCCAGTCCCACGTGGCGCCGTCGCAGTAGCCATCAAGTGGCGTTACCCGAGCGCAACAATCCGGATCTTCACAGCCCGGATCCGGGTGTACCTCGTTGCACGGTCCGTAGGAGGGACACACCAGTCCATTGCATTCGGTGTTCGCCAGATCCACGCACACTTGCTCCCAGGTCACGATGCAGCAGTCCGGCGCAACGCTGCACACCGCGTCGCAACACGGCGTTGTGAAACATCCAGGATTGGCATGCACCTCATCGCAGCGACCACCACCGCCGCTTGGTCCACATGCGGGCGGCGGAACGAGCGATGCGGCTGCCGGCAAAGCCCCCAGATCTACGCCAAATCCTGCCAATTGGCGCGCAATGACGCATGCCGGGGAGTCGCCCAAGGAGTAGTCCGTTGCCAATACGGCTGTTTCCGATTTCACTCGCTGCTGGTTCCGAGCAGTGAATGCACTGCCGCCACAGTCACGAAGATTTCGATAGCCAAGCGCATAGTTCCCAGAGATATCTGCCTCGATCAGATCAAGGTCACAATCGCCATCAATATTCACCGCAAGAAAATGCCGGGCGAAACTGGAATATCCGAGCGAGATCGGGGCCGCAAATACAACACCTGCAGCAGTTGAATCATTGCGCCACACCAAGATGTTCCCACCGAGCACCGTACTCGTCACGGCGTCAAGATCACCATCGCCATCAAAGTCTGCAAGCAGCGCGCCCCAGTGATAGCCGCCGGAAATTTCGCCCGCTTTCACGGCATTTGCGAAGCCACCAGCGCCATCGTTGCGAAAAATCACTACGGGCTGACCAGATCCAGTCGACAGCAGTGGCGCCAGAATATCGATGTCGCCATCGCCATCAATATCACCAATGTCAAAGGTGACTACTGCTGGCTGAGTGATGTTGGTGAAGTCGGGTGCCAGCCAAGAAATAGGCGCGCGGAACGACCCGCCCACTTGCCCAAAGAAGATGTCAAAGCGTCGCGTGCCGATGCACCCAACTACCAAATCCGCTCGACCGTCAGCGTTGAGATCGCCCGCCAGCACATCTTGCGGTCCAGGAATTCCACCGCTCCACGCATCCACTCGGATGCGTTGTGTAACCGTAAAGTTCCCGGTACCCCCGTTCAGCAAGATGGCTATGTGCTCGCTTCCGTAGCAGGAAACTGCAAAGTCAATGTCGCCATCGCCGTCAAAGTCACCCTTGGTAATCGAGCGGGGCTCACGATCAAGTTGAATAATTGCGCTCGACACCATCAATCCACTCTCGGCGCGGCGCATGACTTGCAAGCGCCCCGAAAACGAGCGGATCACCAGTGTCAACTCATCGACGCCGTCCCCATCGATGTCGGCGGCGACAGCGTCGTCCACTTGTCCATCGACAGCGACGGTCTGCATGGGGCCAGCACTGCCATCGGTATTCAGTGAGCACCAGTTCAGGATTTTTAAGATGTCCCGCCCGGGCAGCAGCAAATCCTTCTTGCCATCTCCGTCCATGTCAAAGAGTCGGGCGCGCGTTGGGTAGTGCGAAGGCGTGCACTCGGCGTAAAAGTCTGGCTTCGCAAAGCTGATGTCGGCCCGGGACGCAGGTGTCGCCCACGCGAACACCATCAACGTGATGACGCTGCACACCAGGCGCATATTGTGGCCGTCGATTTGCACTTTCATTGATATGTGCTCATTGGCGGGTGGGTTCTCATTGCACTGGCAATTTCGCAATCATTTCGTCCACTTTTTGGAGCCGCTGGCTATGCCGGGCGACCGTTGGCTCCAAGAGCGTGAGCGCCTGAATGTGCAGCCGTGCGGTCTGCAAATCACCCGCCTCAACCGCAATGGCGGCCACGAACTCGCGTGCCGCGGGGTCGTACGCCCGTATTCTCGCCGCCTTGGTGGCGTGTTCAAGCGCCAACTTCAGATTCTTTCGCCCGCGCTCAATGCGAGCCAATTCCATGGCAAAATTCGCGTCGTTATCGGAGTAAGAGTCCAGCACTTGCAAATGCGGCACCGCTGCCGCCGCGTCGCCTGACGCCAGGGCGGCCTTGGCAAGCACCCGGTGCGGCCATGGGTCGATCGGACGGAGAGCCGAGTACGAAGCCAACCGGTCCAGCGCAAGCGCATCCGGCGCGGCATCACCCTTGAGGCGCCGCCGCAACCAAAGCTCCAGAAGGTCGGGATGCGCGGGATACTTGGCAAGCAACGCGTCAAGTCGCGCAGCGTCAATCTCCACGACGCCTTCCGCAGCACCCGCCTCCGCGCGAACCTCCTCAACCATCATGGCCATCGACGGCTCGGCAAGCATTCCCCAGGAGCGCAAATCCGCTTCCGCGAATTTCTCAAACCGTTTCATAAATTCCGCACGATCGACATGCAGCACATCAGCGAACGCCGTGGCCTCGACCGTGCCGTCGCGGTACAGCGCCAGCAACTTGAGAATGGCGGCGCGTCCCCATTCCTTCTCAATGAAATCCACCATCCAAGCACCCTGCGTATACGCCTGTGTTCGATCAGTCTTCTTCTTCGGCCGAACAAATGCCATGTTGATGGAGTCAAGATCAAAGAGCGTGTTGGAGTCAAACGCTTGCGCCAGCAGCTGCACACTGTCCCATGAACGCGGTCGCGCTTCTAGATGAGTAGCAAGTGCTTCAGTAAACCAATGCGGAATGCGATTGCGCGTCTGCTCCAAGGTCACCGTGTGCACATATTCATGGCGCAACACTTCTTGCCAGTCAAACATTCCCAGATGCAACTGCGGGGCGCCTTCACGAGGCGCTTCCAATGCAATGAGCGGACCGGTACTTGCCGCAATCGTGTGAATCCACGGCATTCCAGTGATGCGCACGGCGAGACTCTTGTGATCCGGATGAAGTTCAATGATGGTTGGTCTGCCTGGCACATGTCCAAGCCAATCCGTGATATTTCCATGCATGGCATCAAGCGCTGCCGGCATCCACGCGGCAAGTGCTTCATCAATCCCCGGCTTACAGCGCACTACAAAGTACTTGCCATCAAAGTGCTTCCAATCCGCAAGTGCCTCGGCGAGGGTCAGACTGTGGCCTGCCCGTTGGTCGAATGCATCAAGCGATACCGCAAGCCGAAGTGCCGCCAAGGCTTCGGCATCGCGGCCGGCCTGCATTTCCAGGAGCCCTAACTCCGCCACTGGCGCGCTCCATCCGGGTGCGCGCTTGGCTGCTTCCCCCAGCGCTGCAGACGCTTCTTCATACTGACGTGCCAACGCTAAAAACCGTCCCGCTTCATACGGCCCCAATGGAGAGCCAGGCATCAATCGATCAAGCGCGACGAGTCGAGCCGCCAGTGCGGCCATGTCAAAGCGCATGCCATCTGCAGCTGCGCGCAATGCGAGCGCTTCGCGTTGCTCTGGAAACAGTGCAAGAAATGGATCGAGCACAGCGATGGCCGCAGCAGCATCGCGCGACTGCAGCGCGCACTCCGCATCAAGAAGTACCGCCTGCGGATGGGCATTATTGATGTCTCGTAAGTGCGTTGCTGCTTGGCGCGCGCCGTCAAAGTCAAAGGTCTGCACCGCAACGCGCCCCAACAACTGCAGCGCCTCACCGCTACGCAGATTTCGACCAAGCGCTTCCTGCAGCGCAGCAACACCATCTTCAAAGCGATCCTTCTGCACAAGCAGGCGACCTTCAAGAAGCCGAGGCCGCGGATCAAGCTGATCGGCATCACGAAGTTTGGCAAGTGCATTCAACATCGACTGCCAGTCGCGCGATGGTCGACCCTCCAAACGCGCCAGCAATGCCGTGGCTTCGATGGCATCCATTTGCTCATCGCGCGTTGCACCATTCTGTTCACCTGCTTCCTTGGCAGCACGCGCAGCGACGGTGCCGTTGGCGGTGCGCCCGAGCGCGTCAAGTGCGAGGGCGCGCATGAGAACACCCCGTGAATCGGTGGCTTTTTCTACCAGGGCAAGTGCCGCCTGCGGTCGACCGGAGGCAATCAGGGCCTCCGCGCGGACGGCTGCCGGGGCGGCAGGATCAGCGAGTGCCGGAGAATCAAAGTCCGCAACCGCTAGCGCGGCGCGAGCGCGCTCGGCGGGCGTGGCGAGATCACCGTCATCCCAAGTGCCATGTCGTAACCGAAGGGCGGCGCGCTCTTGATCGGTGATCGCGGGGCTCTGCAACGCAGCACGCACCGCTGGCGACAGTTGCACTTTCGGAGGCACTGCTTGTGCGTGGGCTACTTGTGCACACGACAGCACTGCAAGCATCACCAACACGCTTCGCATGACGCTGCGAACACACGACAGATCGCGCGCTCGGGAAAGTCCAACAGCGTCGCCAGGGAACGCTCGCGCGCACACGAAACTCACGGAAGGTTTCCTGCGCCGGGCGCGACTGCCAGCGGACGTTCGTCGACACGCCAGCCGGTGGTTACTTTTTCTGCCAACGAAAGCAGTGCTTGTTGTGCATCATCGATACCACCATTCATCGTGGCATCGCGCAATGAAACAACGGTGCGCCCGGACTTTCGCTGCGCTTCCACGCCAACGGGAACCAGTGATTGCGCGTCGTACCAGACCGATGCTTCCACCAAGTCTCGATCAGCCATGCCCGGCTTTGGCTTCAGGCGCACGCCAACCATCGGACGCGCCGACCTCAAGAGCAGCGTGGAATTTGGCGCAGTTGCCAGCGAAGCATCAAACCGCGCCAGCACATCCGCGCGGCGCTGACCAATCGGAAGTGGAACCGGACCCTCGCCCGGCTTCAGCGGGTCGTACTGCTCTCCGGCGCGCGCCAATTGCCGCCGTACCAGCGTTCGCTGCTTGAAGTCCGCCTCAGTCAGCCAGCCGTCGGCGTAGATGTATCGAACCGGTCGCTCATCCATACGGCCGCCTCCATCGATGAATTTCTCAAACACCACCGCAAAGCGTCGCGTTGCTGGCTTCCCCTCCTCTTGCACGAACACCAATTGGCCAAGACGTCGCTCGGTATCGCCCGTGACATCATCGGTGGTTTCCAGGGTGATGTTGGCGCGAAAGTCACGGAGTGAATCAGAGGTGCGTTCGACGGCAGTGAGCAGCGCATCGGCGTCCGCAAATTGCGGGGCGGGCGCTGGTGAAGGTGTAGGTGCTGACGTAGTCGTCGGCGGAGTAGATGGCGCAGCAGTCGGCGGAGCAGTCGGAGTAGTAGCCGGCGCACTTGGCGCGCTCTGCACATCAGCCGCACATGCGCTGCACGTCACGCACATCGCCAAGCATGCAACAACGGTGCGCTGCACGGCCGCTTGTGATGCGGCCACACGTCCTAATTCACCACGAATCGTCTGCTTCGAACACGGCATGAGCAAAACGATACGCGCCTCGGTCAAACCAGGATCGGTACATGCTCAATGATGTCGAGCCCAAATCCATGCAAACCAGGCATCGGCTTGGGGTGATTGGTCATCAGACGCAACTGCGAAAGGCCAAGGTCACGGAGAATCTGACCCCCGACGCCAAAGAGGCGCGCATCCATCGGATTGCTGCCGCCTCCAATACCGTCAAGGCGCGTCAGATCGGGTGCATTGACGTCATCCCGATCGGGGCGCCGAATACGGGCGAGACGCCCGGGCAAGTCAACGCCCGCACCCTCAGTCCGCAGATAAACCAGCACCCCTTCGCCCGCGCTGGCAATCGCTCGCAGGCTGGCACGGATCGTCTCCTGCCCGGCTGTTTCCGATGGGCTCCAACGCACACCAAAGACGTCTGAAAGAATTTCACGACGCTGCATGCGCACCAACACTGGCTCCACACGCGTCTTGGCGATTCCCCGAGAATCAAGATCACCGATACCGCCAAGGCACAGCGCAACATGCGGGAGCGCATCAATCTCACTCTCCCACGCAAACAGCGTGAACGTTCCCTCTGGCGTTTCCACTTTGGCGCCATGCACTGGATCAACACGGCGCACTAAGCCTTCACCACCAAGTCGGTGCCGAATGATCTGCTCAACGCTGCACATCTTCAATCCATACTGCGTGCACATGCGTTCCAAATCAGGAACGCGCGCCATCTCCCCATCTTCGCGTACCACTTCAATGATCGCTGCTGCGGGCTTCAATCCAGCAAGCTTGCACAAATCGACGCTACCCTCGGTCTGCCCGGTACGAACCAGCACTCCGCCATCGCGCGCGCGCAGCGGATTGATGTGACCAGGGCGCACAAAGTCATCGCGACGAATGACCGGATCAATGAGCATCTGAATTGTCTTGGCTCGGTCCTTGGCGCTGATACCGGTGCCAACCCCGTGCCGAGGATGCCCATCAATACTCACCGTGAACGGCGTACCACGCAGGCTGGTATTGCTTGCGGTCTGTGCATGCAAGTCCAGGCGATCACAAGTTTCGCCATCAAGGCTCACGCACAGATATCCCCCGCCAATTCGGGTCAGAAAGTTCACCATCTCCGGCGTCACAAACTCCGCCGCAACGACAAAGTCGCCTTCGTTCTCACGATTTTCGTCATCGACAAGAACGATCGCCTTCCCGGCGCGCAGGTCTGCAAGAATCTCGGGTATCGGACAAAGCGGCATAGGGTAAATAGGTTAGGCGAAGCGGGTGCCCGGGATGGCAATACCATTCAAAGCCCCCATGATGACGCCAACCCCTGAAATCCGTGCAGCCCGAGAAGCCCTTCTCCTGGAAGTGACGCAAATTCCCACCGCCGCCGGGCATGAAAGCGCCGTCATGGCATTCATCGATCGGTGGCTTGCAGTGCATGCCAGTGCGGTCACCACGCAGCGCGATGATGTCGGTAACTACCTGATCACCCAGCGCCGGCATGGCGGCGCTACCCCGCTATTGATCATCACAGCGCATCTTGATCACCCTGCGTTTGTTGTCACGGCTGTCCACGGCAGAACCATCCACGCCGCTTTCCGCGGTGGAGTCAACGATCCATACTTTGTTGGCGCTGACATTGAAATCATTGGTCCGAAGGACGAACGAGCACAGGCGATCATTGCAACGCTCACTGCAGACGCAACACCATTCAAGGAAATCACCGCGGAACTGACCGCAACTACGAGTGGATCACCGCCCGCACTACCCGCGTGGCTTGCGGCCGGTTGCATCGCTCGTTGGAAATTCCCAAGCGCAGAAATTCGTGATGGGTTGATCCATACTGATGCATGCGATGACCTTGCAGCCGTCGCTGCCGCGCTGTGCGCATTCGGCGAATTGCTCCACAGCGAACAGTGCGAACATGTTGGCTTGCTGTTCACTGTCGCTGAAGAAGTTGGATTCATGGGCGCCATTCACGCCGCACGCAATGCTTGGATCCCCAAGGACGCACGCCTGCTCTGTTTGGAAAATTCGCGAAGTTTCCCCAACGACTCCCCGATCGGTGCCGGCGCAATTTGCCGGGTCGGTGACCGGATCAGCGTCTTCAGCCCCAGCCTCACCAATCACTTGGCGCACCTCTTTAGCGCCGAATCCAAGCAGAATCCTGCCTTCAAGTGGCAACGCAAACTGATGGCTGGGGGCGGCTGCGAAGCGAGCGCGTTCGCCTGTTACGGATACCAATCCACGTGTATTTGCCTACCACTTGGCAACTATCACAACATGGTGGACATTGATGGCGTAACGGCCGGCGCACAACCGGCGCGGGTGGGGCGCGAGTTCGTCAGCATTGATGACTATCACTCCATGATCACCATGTTGCACATCGCCGCACGCGGCATCGACACCACGCTGCCAGAGTCAACGGAACAACTGATGGAGCGGCTGTATACCGAACGATCCTTCGTGCTTACGAAATCTCGCCGCGATCCTTGAGGTGCTTCTGTAGGAAGGCCTTGGCAAACCGCCAGTCCTTCTCCGCCGATTGCAGCGTGCCGCCGACGATGGTGGAAATGGTGAGCATCGGCAGCGAGCCGAAGATCTTCAATTCCGCCACGCGCGCGGAGCGATCATCCACCTCAGAAAGCATTTCCAGTGCGTTCTCAAGTGCCAAGGTCAATTCTGGTGAAGCGCCCTCAAAGGAGGGAAGTTCTGGTTCGGCCACCGGCTCGGCAGCACCCTTCTGCAACCGTCGTGCCTGCATCGCCTCAGCGGCGCGGCGCTTCTCTTCGATGCGCTTCTTGGCACGCTCAGCAAACACCTGTCGGAGAATGACCGACGCGGTAGCCCGAAAGTCATCTTCGCTCTTGAACTGCTCGGGTCGATGATTCGCAAGGCGGACAAATGCCTCGCTGACGATGATCGTTGGCTGCAGCGTCACTTCAGGTGGGTGCGACTTCATGTACAGCGTGCTGAGGAGCCGAAGCTCGCCCATGATTTCGCCGAACAGGTCCGCAACCGACTTGTCCTCAGCGCCAAGATCTTCGATCTCTTCCATACTGCGAATACTACTAGTGGCTCTCCCGGTAGTCGCCAAGATCAAATCAATTGTCCGGTCCGCGCTTGCCGCGCCCAATAAGCCCCGGGATTCACGCTTCTCCTATCCTTCTCCACATGCCCGCTGCCAGCTCTGCCGCCGAATCTGCCGCCTCTGTTGATCCAACGGCCGCGCTTGAACGCGCACTCCGTGCAGCGATCGCTGCCGTCACGGGATTGCCTGCAGAGGAGTCGGACCCGCACATCCGTCCCAGTGGCAATCCGCAATTCGGTGACTTCCAAGCGAACTTCGCCATGGCGCTCGCCAAGAAGATTGGCGCAAATCCGCGGCAACTTGCCACCGATGTCTTGGCGCGTGCGCAACTCACTGGCATCGCTGACAAGGCCGAGGTTGCTGGTCCCGGTTTCGTGAACATCCACCTTGCCGGCGGCGCACTTGCATCCGCCCTTGATGCCTTTGATTCACCCGCGCTCGGAATTGTTCCAACCACCGCTACCTATGCGGTGACCGTTGATTTGTGCGGCGTGAATGTTGCCAAGCAGATGCATGTTGGTCACTTGCGCGCCACCATCATTGGCGACACCATCGCGCGCGTCCATGAACGCCTCGGTCGTAAGGTGTGGCGTGAGAATCACCTTGGAGATTGGGGCCTTCCGATCGCCATGACGCTGGCGGCTTTGCGCCGCGCTGGAACCAATCTTGATTCACTCACGCTGGAGGACCTCAATCGTGCCTACCGCGCCGCGCAACTTGAGGGGCGCGATGACGCTGCGGGCATGATTGCTGCGCACGCCACCCGCGTTGGACCACATCGAATTGCTGAACTTGAAGCACAAAACACTGGCGCCGCGCTTGCCCAAGAAGACGCGCGTGCCACGCTTGTTCGGCTGCAATCCGGCGACGCGCAACTGGTGGAAGAGTGGCAGAAGATCATCCACTGCACCATGCAGGAAGTCTTTGAAACCGCTGCAGTTCTTGGCGTCCAACTCACTGATGAGCACAGTCGCGGCGAGAGTTTCTTCCGCGAACGATTGGGGCCGACCGTCGAAGCATTCGCCAAGAGTGGACTGGGAGTAGAAGACGATGGCGCCATTGTGGTTCGCTACCCAGACCGCGATCGCCCCATGCTCATTCGCAAGCGTGATGGTGGATTCCTGTACGCCACCACCGACTTGGCCGCATGCAAGTTCCGCGTGCAAGATCTCAAGAGCGATCGCGTGGTCTACGTGGTTGATGCACGACAGCGCGATCACTTCAAAGACGTGTTTGATGCCGTCCGAATGATTGGCTGGAACAAACTTGCTGACGGCACGGAAGCCGAGCTAGTGCATGTTCCGTTTGGTAGTGTCCTGGGGGCTGACAAGAAACCGCTGAAGACGCGCAGCGGCGAAAACTTTACGCTGAAAGCCCTGCTTGACGAAGCCATCGAACGCGGCACCCGCGAAGTGCGCGCTCGATCAACGGACCCCAACGCGCCAACCGCCGGCATGTCTGACGCCGACCTTGCCGCCATCGGCAGCGCGGTCGGAATTGCTGCGGTGAAATATGCCGATCTCGGTTCAGATGTCACGCGTGACTACGTCTTTGATCTTGATCGCATGGTGAGTTTCGAAGGCGATACCGGCCCGTATCTGCAGTATGCACACGCGCGCATGGCCAGCATTCTTGGCAAAGCGCTTGATGCCGCCGCGCACGCGCCGCCGCGCCCCGCAATCAGCGTGGCCGAGCCGGCGGAGCGGCAACTTGCCCTGACACTCCTGCGCTACCCACAGATCGTTCGTGAAGTGGCGCAACACCTTGACCCAAGCCGGCTGTGCGCTTATCTGCACGGTCTCGCCACCAGTTACAACGGCTTCTATCAGCAATGCCCGGTACTGAAGTGCGAAGATCCAGCCCTCCGCGCGAGCCGCCTGCGCCTATGCGCGATCAGTAAGCACGTGATGAAGGACGGACTTGGGCTCTTGGGTATCACGGCACCGGAGCGTATGTAGGCATGCAGCGGATGCGGCGCGCGAACGCACCAGGGTACGAGCCCGCAAATGCCCCCACGCACAAAGCCCTACTTCCGCAAAGCCAAATACTCCACCCCTGCCTCGCGCATGACAGCCCTTGCCTTGGCGAAACTCACCTGCCAATGCTCGTCGCCGTCTCCGCCGTACTCATAGGTCACCACGCGAACAATCCCAGCCTGCACAATGGCCAACGTGCACTGCACACACGGACTGAAACTCGTATAGACGGTGCTCCCCACCGGGCTCACTCCATTACGTGCGCATTGAATGATGGCATTCAACTCCGCGTGACACACAAAGTCGTATTTCACTGGTCTCTCAAGGCGCTCGGGTAAGTCATCCACTCCACGCGGAAGTCCATTGAAGCCCGTGGCAACAATCTGTCGCGCTGCACTGACGATCACGGCACCCACGCCGCGGCTTGGATCCTTTGACCAGCCGGCAATCTGCTCAGCGAGCTCTAAAAATCGTCGATCCCACTTCTCCGAAACATTCATGCCGCTCATGGTCTGCCTTGCTCCTGGTTGGAATTTCCAGCGCCCGGCTCTCCCTTGACGCCGGCGCCGGTCTTCATCTCTGACTTCATCTTCTCACGAGCCGCCTCGCGCTCCTTACGGCGCTCTTCGCGCATCCATTCGCGCTTGAATCGTTCAAAGTCTTTCCATCGTAAGAGCGGCATCGCTGCTTCCGCCATGCGTAACTGATCGGTACGTTGAATCACTACTCCGCGCAGCAACATCAGGGGACCATTGGGGCGCCCGAGCGGCTGTATGCGCACCAGCAGTTCCTCGGCAACACTCGATACTGACTCCCCCACCCGCAACAGCCCAAAGTCACGCGACGGTGGAACCTGCATCGTCATCAGGTCATCACCGAAGAACACATCCACTTTGCCACCGCTCAGGCCTTGGACATCAAGCACGATGTCGTACCGCCCGGCAGCGGGAAGGCGCACCTTCCACACCGCGACGTCGTCAGCATCACCCCATCCGCCCAGCAACTTCTCGCTGTCCTTATCCTTCGACATGACCGCATTCGTAGGACCCAGGGCGCGCCCGTTGCTCACGCCAAGCCGCGCAAATCCATCAGGCGCAAACTCCACCACCGGTAGCCCAACCGATGGATCATCCGGCGGCATCACGTCACCAGCCTGCACGCGCGCCAGCATCGCTTCGATGGAAGCGCGCACTCGCTTCGCTGACAACGCATACGTCTTCATGCGATCGGCACGCGCGATATTCAAACCAACCACCCGGCCGCTGCTATTCACTACTGGTCCACCCATGTTCTGCGCCGCAACAATCGAATCGTGCTGAATCACTTCGCCAAACCCAGTGGCACGACGACTCAAGATCGCCCCGCCCGCCAGTGCAACGCGCTGCTCACCAAACGAAGGGCGCAAGATTCGCATCGACACGGTGCGGCGCTCACCGCCGTGCATAAATTCCACGCTCACTTGCTCTCCCGGAGTATGCGAACGAATCGGCGAAGCAGCTGACTCCGGCGTTGCCGCTACCACGCCATCAATGCGAAGAATCACATCGCCTTCCACCATTCCAGCCTCCGCCGCACCGGACCCAGTCATGACCGCCGACACAATTTGCCCCACTCCACCCGGAATATTCGCACGTTCCTCGTCAGTCGGCTGGCGCATGGCAACACCTAAATACGCGCGACTTGCGCCATCTGACCCGCCCGATACATACACACCGAGTCCGCGAAATCCCAGAGCAAGCGGCGCCATACCGCGCCCAACCGAAATCACCGCGTCCCCAAGCTCGGGTTCCGTGTCAAAGTCAAACGCTATCGGGGTGACATCAGTGATGCCCGTTTCCAGAATCGCTAAGTCCAGCGCGCTGTCCACGGCCAGGCGCTTACCCTGCACTGAAAGGCCATCACCAAGCAGCACATCAATGCGGCGCGCACCTGTTCCCAATTCGCTCGCCTTGGTGAGGACGTGGCCTTCGTCATCAATGACAACGCCGTAGCACGCATCGCGCGAATCAACAATGATGCTGACGATGGAATCCGCATACGGATCTGTCAGCGCTGCCAACATCTCCAATGTGTTGGCGTGCCGATCCGCTTGCTCCTTGCGTGCGTACGTGGTGTCTCCCACGCGCGCATCGCTGCCGTCACTCGGGGGCTCGTCCTCGCCATCACCCGCACCAGAACGGAGCTCCGCGGCCACCGTAACCGGATCCTTGGTCGGATCAGCTAAATACGCGCCCGTGGCAAGCCCCTCGCGCATGGTGTCCATATGCGCGTTCGCACTTTCAGCGGTCGCAGCTACATTGAGATCGGGACGCTCAGAAGCCTCACTATTGACGCCAACCAGCGCGCCATCAAGGTTGAAGACCGGCCCGCCGGAATCACCAGGACTGAGCGGCGCATCAATCGCCAGCCGCCAACCATCGCGACCAATCACCCGACCGAACCGCAACGGTGGCGGCCGCCACGGCGATCGCTCCGGCCCCAGCGGATGACCAAATGCGACGATCGGATCACCGGTTGCCAACGACGCCGACGCCCCCATGGGAACAACTGGAAGTACCCGCCCGCCGGTGGAAACCTTGACTAACCCAACATCGCCGTCGGGTCCAAAGTGTGCACCCACAGTGACCCCCGTCAATGCAGTGCCATCTGCAAGCAACACTGATGCCTTGCGGCCTGGCTGCTGCGCTACATGGCCCGCCGTTAACACCCAGCCATCAGTAGAAATGATCGTGCCGCTACCGGATCCAAGTTCAACACCCTTGTCATCCGTAAAGACAATGCCCACCACTGCGGGACGAACCTTCACCGCGAGCGCACGAACGCGCGCCTCAAGCGCACGCAGCGCATCAGGTGAATCAATCTCCATACTGCGCGAATCGTTTGCCGTCGCTCGCGCCGCCGGCGGCGGATCAATACCCGCTACGCCGTGTGCATGACACTGCGCCGCGCCAGCCAGCAGCGCACTCAACATCATGCAACACGTGTGACCGCCCATCCACACACTGTGACCGACCCACGAATCGCAAGCGACGCGTGGTTTCATAGTGTTTAACCGCCTCGTGATGGATGACTGTCGTATGCGCGGTCCGGGGCGCCGGAATCCGAACGGAATCCCTCAAGCGCTGCACCAGCACGAGTCTTCTGGCAATGCTCCGCAACGGCATCGAGCCGCTCCGCCAGCATCTCCATTGACTGCGCACGCGCCTCAGGGCCAACCTGAATGCAGTGCATGACAATGTCGTTGAATTCCTTGGGAATTCGCGGATCCTGCTCGTGCAACGACCGCGGCAGACGAATGCTTGCCGGGGCAATTGCACTGCCAACCTTGCCATTTCGGGAAGGAAGCGCACACGGAATTTCCTCTCGCAACAACACCCAGTACAGGGTTGCGCCGAAGTTATAGATGTCTGTGAGCGCGGTGATTTCTTGGCGGTGCGCCTGCTCTGGCGCGATGTAACCGGGCGTTCCTTGAATTCGCGTCTTGACCGTGCCCAGTGCGCATGCTTGACCGAGGTCGATGACCTTGACGGTCCCATCCTCGCAAATCATCATGTTGGATGGCTTCATGTCAGCGTGGACAAATCCGCGTTCATGCATGTGCGCCAACGCGCGCGCGGCCTGCGCGAAATACTTGGCAATGTTCACACCGGAAGGCCTTGGGCTCAAATCCAACGTGGTGGCGTCAATCAATTCCATGAGCAGCGCTGCGTCGAGCACCGGGCCGATCATAAACTTCTTGTTCTTCAGGTATCTGGTGATGGCGCGAATATTCGGATGATCAAGCTTGGAGCCCACTTGGTACTCCTGGGCAATCTGCTCAATGAACCGTTCATCCTTCTTTGTGCGGCAAATCACATGCTTCAGCGCCATCACTTGGCGCGATTTGGGATCCATCACTGCATAGACAACGCTTGCCGCACCTTCGCCGACTTTGTCGACCACTTTGTAGCCGAATAGTTCTGCGGGAATGGCCGGTGAAATAGACATGAACATAGGTACTCGCACTCAAACACACCCCGTGTCCCAATCCTCCAGAACGGAGGGCGCGCCAACCGAGGGGGGCGCGGTGGGCACCGATGCCGCCAAGACGTGACCCCCGTTAGGGGGCAAGGCCGCGTGAAGAGGGTAGCAAAACGACTAATAGGCTGCAATATTCCGATATTGTCCAACAGATTGGCGGGAAATTGAACTTCGGGACATCCTTAGAGCCAATCACAGGCGAGAAGTGGCACCGATGAACTACGGGAGAAGTTGCGCACGAAAGGTTCCCGGCTGTAACTGACCAAACTCGCCCAATCCGCTCAAAGTTGGGGACAATTCCCTATGAAAGAACACCGCATGTGCACCAATTCCTAACTCCGCTTGCAGCGCCCGCACCAGATTCAACAGCTGGCGGGTCTGCTGATCCGTGAATGCACGGCGTTCACCGTTACCCACCAAGCAGATCGCTACGGATTTCCGATTCAGATCGGTGGCAGAAAGCGGCGCTTCATGCGCCCGAAGCGGCCAAGGCGCGCACATGGCCGCGCTGGCGTGAGCACCCGGCAACTGGCTCTCCCACCGAAATCCCACCGCCACTTGTCCATCTTCCATCCCCTGGCCATTGCCGATCACAAAGTGATAGCCAAGTCCAGCGAGCCCAGCCTCCAAGTGCCGGCGTTCCAGTGCCGCCACGTCACCAGCAGGTGATCCGCTGTCGTAGATAACAATCGCCTGCCACTGACCGCGCGCCATCCGGGTATCGCGCGGGGCGATGCGCGGGGTGGTAGTGATCGCCACCGGCATGATTGACGCCACGGCGGGCTCGCGCCGGTCCCGGGACGTATGCAGGTTGTTGACCCCACGCGCTGGCGCGGCGATCCACAACATTCCAATGCTGGCGGCGCACGCTACGCCGAACGCGGTCCATACCACCACCGACCTCGGCAACGGCGCTCGAGCACCGGCTGTGTTCGGTACGGGGTCACGGTTGGAGGCGCGGACTGCGTTCGGTACGCCGTCACCTTCGGGCACGCCGTCACGCGCCCCGCTTGGTGAAGCCGCGTTTGAAGCGAAATGAAGATTTCCGAGGTGCTCAACGTCCGTGTTCACTATGACTCGCGCGTTCCATCGCGCGTCTCCCGCCAATTCATCGGCCGAGCCGGTCGCCTTGGTTCAAGATTCGGTCGTCTTTGGCGTCAATCGGGCGCGCAGTGCTGGCTGGGGGGTGCCAAACACATCCGGCTCATCCTTTGGGGCCGCCCCGGTCCGCATCGCATCAAATTTCTCAAACTGCGTGCGCGGCGCGCTCTCTGGAAACAGCGGCTTGGTGCAACCAGCGGCAATCAACAATGCGCCGACCGCGCCGACCGCGCCGACGGCCATCAATGCCAACTTCACAGGTTGCGTGTGCCGCAGGTCTCGCATGTCTCGCTTGCTCGCAGAACTCATAGGAAACATCGTACCCATCACTCCCGCGGCGCCGCCACCGCGCCGGATGTTCGGAAGGTCTGCCGAGTCCAACCATCGGTGCAGGAAACCGCCACGGTCCAAGCCACCTTGGGCGGCGCCGAGGCAGGAACCAGTACCGGAATCTCCAATGAATAGTGCGTCCCCATGAATGCCGCGCGCCACGCCGCGCGCAATTCACCAGGCGCAATGGCACGATGGCCAAGCTCAAAGACCTTGCCAGCCGGGTCGACAATCGCCACTGTCACTTCGCATCGCCCCGCCACTTGCAGCACGCGACCAAGTCCGTCCCGAGGTTCAACCGCCACCCGTACCAAGGCATGGCGCGAAGGCTCGCAGCCGTCCGAGGCCACCGCCGCGGCCGGCACCGGCGCCCATTCCGCGGAACCTCCCGCGAATGCCAACGCCACCATGCGGGGGGTCGACTCGGCAACCTCACGGTCAGTGGCGCCGACCGCGTTCGCTTGGGCAAGTTGCTCCTGCGCTGCCGCCAGCTGTGCCTGCAATTCGGCGGTGCTTCCCTCCAATTCCTTGACACGGCGCTGCAATTCCACTGCCTGCACACGCGCGTCCGTCAACCCATCGGGTGGCACCAGCGTCGCACTGCATCCAGGCATAGCGATGCCGCACCACGTTACCGCGGCAGCCAGTAACGGCAGTGACGCGCGGCGCGGAGTCATGCTGCCCCCCGTCGACGCCCACGCCGAATCACCGGCTTGCTTTCCGCCTCTGCAATATCCGCCATATCGCGCTGGGAAACATCATGAACAAGATGCTCCAACGCTGAGCGAAAATCCACATTCACCATGGACACACGATCGCCAACACTGAGGAGTCGCGGCGCAAAGTTCAAGATGCCGCGCACGCCCGCGTCTATCAAATCGTCGGCCACCTCTTGCGCAGATTCCGGTGGCACAGCAATGATTCCAATACCAATATCTTCACGCGCTACCGTGGCGGCCAAGTCACTCATCGGCCTGACGCGCAGTTGTGCCACGGTGCGGCCAACCACCGCCGCTGAAGCATCAAACACCGCCACAATCTCAAATCCCTGCTGATGAAAACTGCGATAGGCGGCCAGCGCCCGACCAATGTTGCCAGCGCCCACCAATGCGGCACGCCATTGTTTGTGCACGCCGATCACCTCGCGAATTGCTTCTGCCAGCGCCCCGACGCGGTAGCCGATCCCCGGAATCCCGGAATGGCCAATGATTCCGAGATCCTTGCGAACCTGAGCGTCAGCCGCACCCACCGATTCTCCAAGCTGTCGGCTACTCACCGTCAATTGTTCCATGGCTTCGATTCGCTCCAACTCGCGGAGGTACAGGCTGAGGCGCTGTGCCGTCGGTCGTGGAACTCGTGCATGAACAGGCATAAAGCGAAGTGTAACCCGCGTGTCGGGGCACCCTAGACTGCCTGCATGCATATCCGCGACGTCCTTGCCCGGGACGGAATGACCGCCAGTTTCGAATTCTTCCCGCCACGCACCGATGCGGCGTGGAACGAGTTCGTTGCCTCGCTTCCAGAGTTTGAAGCGTTGCAGCCATCATTTGTTTCGGTGACTTACGGAGCGGGCGGCAGCACTCGCGATCGAACCGATGCCCTCGTCACGCGGCTTGCCACCGACACCACGCTTGCGCCAGTGCCACACCTCACCTGTGTTGGGCACAGCACCGCTGAAATCAACCAGATCTTGCAGGCGTATGCCTCGCGTGGCGTTTCCAACATTCTGGCACTCCGTGGCGACGCACCACGTTCACAGACTGCTGAGTCCGCTGACTTCCGACACGCGATTGACCTGGTTCGTGCCGTGAAATCTTTCAACGAAGCGCGCCGTCATCCTGATCAACGCGGCTTTGGAATCGGCGTGGCTGGATTTCCCGAAGGCCATCCGGAAACGCCAAACACACTGGTGCAGATGGATCATCTCAAGGCAAAGGTGGATGCTGGCGCCGACTTCATCATCACGCAGCTGTTCTTTGACAACAACGCATTCTTTGACTGGAAAGCACGGTGTTCGCTGGCTGGCATCACTGTGCCGGTGATCGCTGGAGTCATGCCAGTCACCACGCTGGCGAGCCTGAAGCGCATGGCAGAACTTGCCGGCGGCACGCGCTTTCCGGCACCACTGTTGCGCGCCATCAAGCGTTGCGAAGACGATGCCGAATCCGTTGCAAATGTGGGTATTCACTGGGCCACGGAGCAAGCACGCGACCTCATCGATCGCGGAGTAGATGGAATCCACTTCTATACGCTCAACCGCAGCGATGCCACACGCCGGATTTATCGAACATTGGGACTTGCTGGCAGAGTTGGGTCTGCGGCCACTGGCAACCAAATCCGCTGAAGCAGTCCCAACATCGCGTCATCGGGGCGTGTCTGCCGCATGGCGTCAAGGCCCTCACGAATGACTTCGCTTCGATCGGTTTGAAAGCCGATAAAAGAAATCACCAGCCCGAAGTCAAAGCGATCACTCTGCAGTTCCGTCGAAGCCTTGGGTGAATTGGCGGCTGCTAGACGTTCACGCGCTGCCGCAAGCGCCGCCTCAATACGGTCCGCTGGCGGCAGAATCTCCGCACCCAAATGCGTGTCGATCATCTCTGGGTGCATTGCAAAGAGTTTGCGAAGCGTCAGCGCCGCGCTGACCGAAAGCCCGGCACCCATTTGCGCGTTGGCGACGCCGGCCATCGCACCGGCATTGTTGGGCAGCACCGCCAGCACCGAAGCAAATCGCTCTTCAGCACGGAAGAACTCGCCGCGTGTCATCGACGTGGCGCCCAGTTCCATCATGTCCTTGATGGCACTTGAATCTTCCGGAACCAATGACTGCAACTTGCGCCCATGCCGGAGAATGAATGCAAGATCATCCACGCTCGGCTGCCGATCGCGTTCCGCTTTGGTCATTCCACCACGATCGCGTCCGTTGGCATCGCGCACAACGGAATCGGTTTTTTCGGTTGCGCTCCCGTCAAGGTTCTTGCTGTCACGCGTGCGACCCGAGCCAGTTCCATCGTCGCGCTTGGTGGAGTCGCCGTTATTGCCCTGGCCCCCGTCCGTGCCCTGCTCCATCCCATCCTGCTTCGTGGCATCAGACTCCTTGCCGTCTGTCCCCAATTGCCGTGCAAGTGATGGGTCGATCGGGGCATTCTCCGCACGTGGTCCCGCCACGCCACGCGCGCGATTTTCAGAACCGCTGCGCATCAATTGATCGCGTAGCCAGTCCATATCGCCAGTCAATTCCCTCTCGATTTCCTTGGCTCGTGCTGCGCGATCTGCTTCCGATGTTGGAACCGGAATACGGTCGCCCGCGCGCGCGCGGAGTGATTCATAAATGGATGAGTACTCCGGTGCGAGGGTTGGTCGAAGACGCGCAGTATCAGCGAGTGAATCACCAGGAAGGAGGGACGTCTGCGAAAGTGGATCGCTGACCATTTCGCGCTTGGTACGTCCTTGCAGAATGTCTTGCTTGAGTCGTTGCCGGTCATAGGTACTGAGTCCCATGTTGCCAAGCAAATCATCAACACCCTGTTCTCGGCGCGCCTCACGCCCGGATGCAGCGGAAATTGCCTGCGTCACTCGCCAATTCAATCGATCACTGGTGTCGCGCGCGTTGGCAGGGTCAATGATGTCGGCCATGCGCTTCATCTTCTTACCGCTATCAGCGGTGAATCGATCAAAGGCGATCCGCGCATCAAGCGGCTGCTGATTGGTCAAGATGTCGCGCGCTGAAGCGTTGGCATACGTACGCGTGTACATGATGGCCCCGAACGCCTGGCTTGCTTGCAGCGGGTTGTAGGTCGCCTGCGCCATGTACGGACTGGAGTACACGCTGTACGCGCGCCAAGAGCGGTTGTCATCCGATCCAGTTTGACCAGTGAATTCCGACTGCTCGCGGTAGCCGACGCTTCCACGGAAGCCGCGGCCACCGGCAACGTCACCAGTAACAATCAGGTTGCGCGAGAAGTAATCTTCCTTGGCACGAGCGCCATTTTCGCCCTGGCCGCCAACGCGCGAATTCGCATCAAGTACTCCTTGATTGGAAGTCATCCGCGGATCGGAATGGCGCGTGTCACGCGAAAGTGCATCGCCACCTCCCAGCGCGTTCTGCGCATCGGCTGCGCGCGCGCCAGCAAGGAAGAGGATCGCCACAACCGAGGCTCGGAGCGTGATCTGCTGCATCGCTCAAGCGTAGCATTCATTGAGAGCGCAACCAATGCACCAGATGCAAGAAACTCCGGATGACCGGGAATCACCCACGCCACAGCACCGGACCAAGGTGAGCCCGTTGGCAATTGGTCTGACGTTCGCCACGGTGATCTTTGCGGTGGTCATCGGGCTCACCGGTCCGCGTCTCCAAGAACGCCACGGCACCACCCAGCAGGATCTGCCGATTGGAGACCTCGCCACCATCGCCGCCATGCACGAAATGCTCGCCGCCACGGACTTCGCCAGGGGTCGCGACCACGAAGCCGCACTCGCAAAGTTGCCAGAACTGATGCGCGAGGCACTCGGGGTACGGGCCACATCCGCCCCCGACCTCTCCGCCGTTGGCTGGAGCGCCGATGACGCCCGCAATGTTGAACTCGCCCCGGGCGTCTTAGGCACCATGGTGCTGTACAAGAACCACGAAACGAACGCCATCCTTTCGGTCATCATGATCCCCGACGACGGTCGACCGGTGCGCTTCGATGGCTTCGGCCGCGCCATACCGATCGCCCCTGGTGACGAGTGGCTGCAACTCCTCGCCGCTGACGAAAGCGGCCATACGCGCACGGCGTATGCGCTCTCGGACGGCCGCGTGCTGTGGCTGGTCATTGGAAACGGTCAGGCAGCCATCGCCCGGGTTGCCAAGCTGCTCAAGTAGCCACCGAACGCACTGGCGGCACAGCAACGGATATGCACTCGTGAGCGCCGCTGCCACCTTGCTGCCGCGGACTACCATCCGCGCCTCTCATGCCCGCTTACATCACCACTCCCATCTACTACGTCAACGACCGGCCGCACATCGGCCACGCCTATACCACTACGGTCTGTGATGTCTGGGCACGCGCCATGCGCCTGCGTGGTGAGGATGTCTTCTTCCTCACTGGCACCGATGAGCACGGCGTGAAAGTAGAAAAGAGCGCGGCCGCCAAGGGTGTCACCCCACAAGCGCTCGCCGATGAAAATGCTGCTGAGTTCCAGCGGGTTCTCAAGGTGTTCGGGCTCACCAATGATGATTTCATTCGCACCACTGAACCACGCCATGAGAAGCAGGTGCAGTACTTCGTCAAGCGCCTCTTGGATGCTGGCAGCGTTTACCTTGGCACGTTTGAGGGCTGGTACGACGAAGGTCAAGAGGAGTACTACACAGAGACGCGAGCCAAGGAACTGGACTACAAGAGTCCAATTAGTGGACGACCGCTCACACGCGCTACCGAGCAGAACTATTACTTCAAACTGAGCGCATTTCAGAAGCAGCTTGAAGACTTCTTCGCCGCCAATCCTGACTTTGTGCAGCCTGCTGCACGCCGCAACGAAGTGCTCGGTCGACTGCGCGACGGTCTGCAAGATGTACCCGTCACGCGCACCAACTTCACGTGGGGCATTCCGTTTCCTAGCGACGAGAAGCACGTCATCTACGTGTGGATCGACGCGCTCTTTAACTACATCACCGCGCTTGGCCTTGGTGAGCCGGATGGCGCGCTCGCCACGGAGCGCGCTAAGTACTGGCCCGCTGCGTACCACGTGATCGGCAAAGAAATCCTGTGGTTCCATGCGGTCATCTGGCCCGCACTGTTGATGGCGCTGGAGCTACCCATGCCGCGCCGCATTCACGCGCATAGCTTCTGGATTGCCGACGGACAAAAGATGTCCAAATCCATGGGCAACTTTGTGGACCTCCCCACTATTGAGGGTTACTTCGCCAAGTACGGCTTGGATGCATGGCGCTGGTACATGGCAACCCAAGGACCGCTGCAAGCAAGCGACTCGGACTTCCGCGCGCAACACTTCCACGAAACCTACACCAGCGATCTGGTGAACGTGGTTGGCAATTGCCCAAGTCGGGTCACTGCGATGATCAACAAATACTTTGAAGGCAAGATGCCCGCTGACAGCCAAGCAGGTGGCGAATGGCCAGCGAAGTGTGCAGCAGCAGTGGCGCAATGGAACGCCGCGATTGATGAACTTGATCTTGTCGGTGCCGCGCAAGCTGCCATGGGTTTGCTGCGTGAAGTCGACGCGTTCATTCACCGCACCGAGCCATTCAAGTTGGCGAAGGACCCGGCGCGCGCTGATGAGTTGTGCAGCATCCTGGCGCAGTGCGCTGAAACAGTGCGCATTGCAGGCGTATTGCTCGAGCCATTCCTGCCGGCAAAGATGGCTGAACTCCGTGTTGCGCTCAAGCAGGACGACGGCGCGCCGCTCGCCAAACGCGTTACCTGGGGCGGCCTAGCCGCTGGCACCGTGCTCGACAAGTGTGCACTGTTCCCGCGCCTCGAAGCGTGAGGCAGCACCTCATGCAAACCACACGATGCCGCCCGCAAGCGGCCCTGAAGTGCGGATAATCACCGTGGCAAATGCCTGATTGCTTGTCAGATTTGCCACTACGCATTGCCTTGGACGCAATCGCGGTTACCCTCGTGTAATGCCTCACGATGCTCGTTTCGCCAGTGTTGCTGCTCGTGCGCCTCACTCCCTGTGCAGTCAAACATTGATGGCTGCCATGGCATGCGTCGCCGCGCTTGGTACTGGCGCAATGGTCGCTGCGCAGACGGTTTCACACCAACTCATTGCATCTGGCCTTGTTAAACCAATGCAGACCGAGTCGATGCCCGGTGACTCCACACGCATGTGTGTTGTTGAACAACGCGGCACCATCAAGCTCTTGAAGAATGGCGTCCTGCAAACAACGCCGTATCTCGACATCGATGCGCTCGTTCCTGACCAGACCTACGGCGGTCTGTTCGGAATGACCTTCCACCCCAATTACCAACAGAACGGAAAGTTCTACGTGCACCACACCACCGGTACCACCAGTGCCATTACGGTGTGGATTGCTGAATACACGCGCGGCACTAACCCTGATGTGGTGGATGCCGCCACGCGGCGTGTGATTCTCAAACTTGCAACACCAAGTGCGCAGGGGTACCACCTTGGTGGATCGTTGGCGTTTGGCGCGGATGGAATGCTGTACATCCCGCTGGGTGATGGTGGATACACCGGTGATCCGGGCGGTCCGCCGCGCAGCCAATCCACCGTTGGTGCCACCGCACTCTGGGGCAAAGTGCTTCGTCTTGACGTGGATGGTGATGACTTTCCAAGCGAAGTTGATCGGAACTATCGAATTCCCACCAGCAATCCCTTCGTGGGCGTTGCCGGCGAGGACGAGATATTCGTGCGCGGGCTTCGCAATCCGTTCCGCAGCAGTTTCGACCGCACCACCGGTCTGATGTGGATCGGTGATGTTGGCGGCACGCTGCGCGAGGAAGTGGACACGCTCAATCCGCTGACTGATGCCGGCGCGAATTATGGCTGGAATTGTGCAGAAGGCACGTCGTGCACCACCAACGCCAACTGCACCTGCGGCACTGCACTCAAGACGCCGGTCTATGACTACACGCACACTGTTGGTCTGAGCATCACTGGTGGCGCCGTCTATCACGGCTGCTCCATGCCCGCCTTTGAGGGGCACTACTTCTTTGCCGACTACCAGAACAACAAGTTCTTCTCCGCTACGGTGACCGCCAGCAATGGCCTCTCCACCGTGGTCGACCGCACCACGCAGTTTGCTGGCGGAACAAGCACCATCACTTCCATCTGCGCCGCGAGTGATGGGGAGCTGTACATCACCAATCACACAGCAGGCACCGTACGTCGACTGATACAGAGCCCGGCGCCGCCAGACCTCAATGGAAACGGAATCGCCGATGCATGCGAATGCACCGGCGACTTGGTTCCGAACGGAATTGTCGATGGTGCCGACCTTGGCTCCATGCTTTCCGCGTGGGGGCCAGCAAGTGCCGGCAACCCCGCCGATATCGACACAAACGGCGTCGTGAATGGCGCCGACCTTGGACTACTGCTCGCCCACTGGGGTCGATGCGGTAGCTAGTCTGCCATGCGGTCGCTTAATCCAGGAAGGTGACGCGACCGCTGTCCACGTCGTACATCGCGCCCAAGATCACCAATTCGCCTGCCTTCTCAGCGTCGCGCAGCACCGCACTGTCCGCGCGCAACTTGTTCATCTGGTAGCGGACATTCGCTTCACAGCAGGTAGTGATCAACTCTTGCGATGGATTATCCGTGGCTGCCGGTAGCACGCCCTTCAGGGCTGGCTGAATACCGGCGGCAAGCGATCCCATATTGCTCGGCAATGGCTTGCCAGCGATCGTGGCGACCACGGCGCCGCACTTGGTGTGACCAAGGACCACAATCGAGTGCATACCGAGCGCCTTCAGACCATACTCAAAGGTGCCGTTTCCTTGCGGAGTATCGATGTTTCCAGCAACGCGCACTACAAAGAGGTCGCCAACGCCCTGGTCAAAGATGATCTCCACCGGAATGCGTGAATCAGCGCAAGCCAAGATGCCCACCGAGGGACTCTGGCCGTAGGTACCGGTCTTGATGACCGATGATTGCTGCCAAGCGTGTGCCTCCATGCCGCCATCGAGGAACCGCTTGTTGCCGGCGACCAGTTCTGCGCGTGCCTCATTTGGCGAGATGCCGCTTGAACTGAGGCTCTGCCCAGGTGCTGTCTTCGTTGCAGCGCAACCGCTGAGAACGAGCGCCACGATCAATCCTGATGCCTTGGTGTAGGTGGTGAATTTCATAGTGGCGGAAGACTATCAAATCGCCGACGCTTTGTCGGTAATCGAATACCGCTGCTGCCCTAAAACATCACCTGCACCTGCGAAATGAAACTGAAGTTGTTGTTTGCGCTCGAAATTCCAAGGCCACCGGCGACTGCGCCAATTCCGTTGATTTCCCCACCACCAAATGGCACGATGACCTTTGAAGTGAACTTCAATCGAACACCCTGCACGTACCAATTTATTCCTGCTTGCGCGATCCATGGCACATCGGCGGTCTCCATCCAGCACGCCTCGGCAAACGTCTCCACTTTCGGCGTGAGGAACGCCGCAATCTGAAAGTTTCCACCGAGGGACCACTCTGGAATCGGCGCACCCGCGGCATCACGCATCCACACAAACTGCCCTTCCAGTGACCACCCGCCGAAACGTGCGGTGATATCCGTCGTCACGCCCGCGGCACTTGGAGTCGGCGGGGAGGTCGGATTTTGGGCGCGACCGTTGCTCCAGACCGATCCAAGGCCGAGAACCACACTCGTTGCACTTCCAACCATGGAGGACTCCATTTCGTAGTCCTCCCACTTACCGCCAATTTGATAGTCAAGACGACCCGCTACCGCAAAACTCAAATTGGTATCCGTGTTCCACCCACCTCCCGGCTGCGTCAGCTGGCTGTACGTTCCGCCCCGCAATCGAAATGCGCTGTCCTGTAATTGAATGCCCAGGCCGGATTGGCGGCCAACACCAAATCGATAGTTAAAGATCGAGTAATCGCCAGCCGTCAAACTGCATCCCTCAAAGTAAGTGCTCTCAATGTCCCACGGAACGTTGTGGTTACCAATCAACGCCGTTACTCCATTGCCAAAGTCTTTCTTGATGTAGGCGTACACCGGCTGAAATGTATTCGGCGCGCTTGCCCAACGGTCGGGCTGGGAGTCGTACTGAAACATCAGGAGCCACGAAACCGACGGATCGACTGCTGTTCCCGACATCACCAGATTGACGCGGCGTATCTCCATACCCCATCGCGTCTGCACATCATCGGTGGAGGATTCATCGCCGTACGCCGACGAATAGACAAACTTCACCTGCTGCGTGACACCAAAGGTCATCGTCCAGTTGCCATCGTCACTCGCCACGGAGAGACCAGCGCTGTAATCACTTCGCCAACGCTGCCCCGATTGATTCTGCCGCGTTGATGAATCGGCCAGAACGTCACGCACAATGTTCTGCACCTGTTCAGCGCGCGCGCGATCAATCCACTCTTCTGAATCAGCCCGGCGAATTTCCGCCAGCTCGGCACGCAGCGCTGCGAGTTCGCGCTGCACATCGAGGACATCCATTGCTGGCGACTGAAACATGAACATGGCTGCTGAACCTATTTGTTCACAAGGCGAATGCCTGGTTTCGTGAATTCAATCTTGCGCTCGCGCAGCAATCGTCCCAAGGCCTGCTTGAATGCCTTCTTACTGACACTGAAGCGAAGTCGAATGGAGTCTGGTGTGCTTTCATCATCCATGTTCAATTGCCCATCCGTGCGCGAAAGCATTTCAAGAATCTGCTCAGTGAGCGGGCCAACGCGCTGATATCCAGCAGCGTCAAGCCCAAGATCTACTTTGCGGTCCTCGCGCACGGCGCGCACAAAGCACTTCAATTGCTGCCCGTATTTAATGGCGTGCGCAGCGCCGTCGTGATACAGCAGGCCACGATGCTTGTTCTCAACAATGACGTTGAAACCAAGTGGCGTCTTGGCAAACACCAAGGCGCTGACCTCTTGCCCTTCGCGGTACGCGGGCACATCGGTACTGAAGTGTTTATCAACACGCGCGCTCGCAATGATGCGGTTGGTACGGTCATCCATCAACACCGCCACTACGACGCGCTGACCCAATCGCACCGGCGATCCTTGTTCCCGAAACGGAAGCAGCAAATCCTTGGATAGTCCCCAGTCCAGAAACGCACCCGCGTTCTCACTGATGTCGCGCACTTCCATGCACGCGAAACCACCCACCATAGCCAATGGGGATTCCGTGGTGGCGACTAACCGATCTTCCGAGTCGCGATACAGAAACACATCAATTTGATCTTTGAAATTCCATCCCGGAACAACGTAGCGCCGGGGCAGCAAAATCTCCCCCAGTGGACCGGCGTCCAAGTACAGCCCAGCTTCGGCCTCGCGCGAAACATTCAGAAGATTGCGGGTGCCAAGGATTGCCATACACCGCACAGACTACTGCCGCGCCGCTTCCTACTTCCGCGCAGCCTTGCGGGCGGGAATGCTGCCTGTACTGGCGCGCATCGCCTTCTCAATACTCTTGCGCAGCGCTGCTGGCATCGTTCGTCCGCGCAGGCTTCTGCACGCATCTGCACCCACATCCAGGCTCGCAAACACCTGACGGCAGCGCTCACACACCAAGTCATCTTGAACCGGGAAATCCACGCCGCGATCAAGCGCTTCCATCTTGGCACGCAGCAGGTCCATGCAGGTGGCGCGGTCGTAGACGGCGGCCGGCACCGGGGTACGCGGCCGGTCAGACAGAAGGGCCGCCCGCAAGAGCAGTCGGCCGCGATGCAAGCGCGTCTTGACGGTTGCCGCCTTCACGCCCAGCACCATGGCAACATCGTCAACTGACATTCCCGCTATCTCCTTCAAGACCAACGCGCTGCGAAACGGCTCCGCCACATCGCGCATGGCAGCATCGACTCGCTGGCGAGCATCGGCACGCAATTCCCGCGCCTCCAATGAAGCCGAAGGAAAGTCCGCCGCAGCCAGGCGCGACTGCATGAACGGCATCGCCCGCGCGTACTCGCGCGCCACATCGCGGCGCCGCGATTCCCGTCTGCCCCGCCGCAAGGCAGCGCGCACCGCAATCGAATGCAGCCACGTGCACGGCTGTGACTGCCCGCGAAACTCACTCCAATGTTTGTAAGCGGAGAGGAACGCTTCTTGCACAACATCATCTGCATCGGCGCGATTACGCGTCAAGCGCAAGACCACCGCATGCAACATGGGCCCACAGCGAGTAACAAGCTCAGCGATCGCCCGCCGTGGATCTGCCGGTAGTGCGGATTTGACTGCCATGCAGCAAGCGTATCGAACCCGCGGCATGACAGGCCCACGGGGGATTCATGGGATTCGGGGGGTTCAGGATATTTCCCGCCCCCGGATAACTCCCGTCAGCACGCCCGCCACCATTGCGATTCCCACATTTCCGGGAACCATCGACCCGTGACTCGGCTCATACACACCATGACTACTAGCACCGCCATTCCAACCGCAAAAACTACTGCTTGCGCACCCACCATCACTCCCAGCGATGCCGCGCGCCGTGTGCAAGCAGGCGAAGCAACCATCATTGACGTGCGCGAACCTGATGAACATCGGCGCCAACACGTGCCCAATACCCTCCTTCAGCCAAGTTCGTCGTTCCGAGCCGCGTCATTTCCAGAGTCCCCAGCCAACCAGCAACTACTCATCTTGTGTCGATCCGGCGGTCGTGCCGGCCAAGTTGCCACCGAACTGCGCAACGCTGGTCGAACCAACGTCTCCGTGATTGATGGCGGCATCATTGCATGGGAGCGCGCTGGTCTTCCCACCGTCACTGACAGCAAGGCGCCACTCCCGATCATGCGCCAAGTCATGGTGACGGTTGGAGTGCTGTTGATTGCATGCAGCGCACTTGCAGCCACCGTGAGCCCATGGTTCTTAGTGGGCACGGGATTCATTGGTGCCGGACTCCTCACTGCCGGAGCCACCGGCATGTGCATGCTTTCAACCATTCTTATGAAAATGCCGTGGAACCGTGCAACCACTAGTGCAAATGCTGCGAATTGCTGCAGTAGATAGCGCTGTTTGCATACAACCCATGCCCCCACGAGAGGCGGCGTCCCTTCGAAAGAAGCGTGACGCCGTCTCCTTTATTGGTATGCGCAGATGGAACAGAACATCATGTAGCGCAACGATGTCACACCGCACTCAGTAGATGCTTCGCAGCAAGTCCGAGTCCGGCAATGAGTAGCAGTAGTGCAAACGTGCTACGAAGTGCCGCTTGCGGAATACGCCGCGCCAGTGCTCCACCAAAAATACTGCCAACGATTCCGCCCGCCACGGTGATCGCCACCGTTGCAACATCAATGTGCACCTGCGCCCATCCGCCCGACCACCATTGCCCAAGCAAGCCCGCAGTGGCATTGATGACAATGACCGTGAGACTGGTACCAACCGCGATCCGCATTGGCATGCGCTCCACCACCACCAGCGCGGGAATCAAAATGAACCCGCCGCCGACGCCAAGAATCGCAGTGAGCGCACCAATGCCCATCCCAATAGCGAATGAGCGCACGGGCCAGTCACGCGATGACTCCATCACCAGCGAACCACCTGCTGCGTCACTGGCTATCGCGCCTGGCCCGATCGGTGCATTGGCATCCCCTTCCGAGCCACCGTCTTGCGAAGTTTCCGGGTCGCTCCCTGATTTCCACATGCGCCACGCCGCCACCACTGCCACCAGTGCAAAGAGCAACACCTGAACGGTCGGGTTCATGCGCACTGCGACCGGTGTCGCCAACTGCGTGCCAACGATCCCCGCACTGCCAAAGATCAGAACACAGCGCCAGTCCACCAAGCCACGGCGGGCGGCAATCAGTCCAGATACCAATGCAATTCCACCGGTCACCGCCAGCGCTTCAATGAATGCGGCCTTTGGTGCATGACCAAGCACAATGCCAAAGATCGGCACCGTGAAGATGGCGCCCCCAGCACCCACCAAGCCCATGCCTGCACCAACAATCAGCCCACTGGCGATCTCAATCACCAAGTCATCCATGGCATGACCCGCCGCAACAACCGCCACTCGGCTTGCTGGCTGCCGTTGCAACACTCAACACCTGTGCCTGCCGTGATACAGGTGCCGCCGTAGGCAACCCCGCCTTCTTCCAACCCTCAAACCCACCAGCCACGTTCACGGCGTCAAAGCCCATCCGTCGAAGCATCGCCGTTGCAGCCGCCGATCGCCCCCCGAGTGCGCAATGCACCACGATGCGCTCGCCGCGTGGCAATTTCGCAATGTGCGGTAACAAGCGCGTATATGCCACGTTGCAGGCCTCCTCAAGATGCCCAACTGCATATTCCGCAGCACCACGCACATCCAAGATGAACGAACTGCCCCGCGCTGTATTCGCCTCGGCGGCTGTCATTTCTGGTGTGGTCTCAAGTTTGACCCCAGCCGCTGCCGTCATTGAATCCGGCGCCACCACCGCAATCACGCGGTCATAGCCAATCCGAACCAGGTCCCGAACAATCTCGTCCGCGCGCGCCAGATCACAGACCAAGACGATTCGCTCTTCTGGTTTGACGAACGAGCCAACCACCATTGGCAACATCTTTCCCAGAGGCGCGTACAACGCCCCCGGCAAATGACCGTCTCTGAATGCTGGCCACGGCCGGGTGTCTACCACCACCGTTCCGGGCGCCTCCCACGCTGCTGCATGAGCGCACACGTCCGTCACCACGGGCGGAACCGGAACAGCACCAAGCGGCGGAACCCCATCGCGATTCAGCGCCTTCATGCGCGCAAAGTAGAGCGGCGGTTCTGGCTGACCAGACAAGATGTCTTTTACGAATGCTGCTTCGTCACTCACCAGTTTCAACACTGGGCTGTTGGCTACTTCATATCCAACCGTGGACTGCGGAATGGCGCCAAGTGCCTTGCCACAAGCACTCCCGGCTCCGTGCGCCGGCCACACTTGTAAGTACCCCGGTAGCTCCACGAATGTGCGCGCGCTCCGCCACAGCGCATGTGCGCTCAGCTCGGCGATGCCCACTTGTCCAGCGGCGCTTTCCAAGAGATCCGGTCGACCAAGGTCACCCACAAACACAAAGTCACCGGTGACCATCCCCATCGCTGCGGTCGCGCCGCCACCTTGGTCGATCACTAAGTAACTCATGTGCTCCGGCGTGTGACCGGGGGTGTGCACGGCGCGGAACCGAATTCCACCTACCGCAAATTCCGTGCCGTCTTGCAACAGCGTGTGTTTGAAAGGCTTCACCCACTTGGATTGCCAGTCATCGCCACCCGCGCCGCTGACATACACGTGCGCTCCCACTTGCTGAGCAAGTTCCTGCGCACCGCTGAGGAAGTCGGCATGAATGTGCGTCTCAGCGACAGCAACAATGCGCAGCCCTTCACGCGCAGCGGCAGCGATGTACCGATCAACATCGCGCTCTGGATCAAACACAATCGCCTCACCGGTGCGCTGGCAACCGATCAGGTACGCGTACTGAGCAAGTTTGGGATCGTCGATCTGTCGAAAGAGCATGTGTTCGTCTTTGATACCAGCCACCGCCGATAGGTTCCCAAAAAGAACCGCCCGCTGCACAAAGGCGAGCGGGCGGAGGCGTGACTAGGAGAAATGAACCGAAGAAATCCGGAGTCTGATTAGCGGCGTCGACGGCCCGCTGTGAACGCTGAAATAGCCAACAGTGCCAGTGCACCCGGTGCAGGTACGTATTGCATGTCCAAACGCACCGCGTCCAGTGACATACTTGGTGCACTTGCACCAAATTCCACTCGGAAACCGCTTGCCTGGAACGGCACGGAGATGATGTTCCACGTAAACGCCCAGGTCTGGATGGCGCCTTGCGGTTGCGCAGGAGCGTCAGCACGCAGTTCGCTGCTGCTTGGCGCAAACTGAATGCTGTTGCCAGCGTTATCAAAGAGCGAAAGGCGGACGCCGGACGTGTTCAACACCGACCCAGCGGTTGCAACGTTCATCACCACCTGTGTGGGCGATCCGACGTTGCCAAGCGTTCCACCCGTGATCATCAGATACAGAGCGGTATTGATGCTATAGATATTGCCAGATCCGGTCACGAACGCTCCCGGAGCAAAGTTCATCAACGAGAACGGTGATGAGCCAGCTGTATCGGGAATGTTCGCACCACCAGATGCCTGCGTGAACGAATCCCACTGAGCAAATTGTGTATTGGGGCCGCCCGACCACGACGGGATAAGTGGATTCACAAGCCCAGCCTGAGCGGAGCCTGCAACCAACGAAGCGGCGACGATAGACGCGATGAAACGCATTCCTTTTCCTCTCTCGAAATCCAAGAACCGAAGCATGATGTCCGCGGTCGCAATGACCCACGGGCATCAGAATCATGCCACCGATTGGCCTCGCACACAGCAAACGCCCTTCCGAATCAGTGCAAAAGGAAAGATTTCTCTACAGAGACTAGTTATTGGACTTTAGTAAGACTTACCCCACACCACACGCCCCGCACTCGGCCGCCCGGTGATGACGCAGGTGCCCGGCTCGTTGGCCATATCCAGCGGAATGCACCGCACGGTGACGCCCAGTCGACCCTTTACATCCGTCTCCACAGCCGCGTCGCCGCAGAAGTGCGCCAACGCAAAGCCGCCATGGATCTCAGACGGGGTGTTGTCGTCGCCGGCACGCTTCGGTGTGAAGAATGCCTCGAACTCCTCCCGCGTGTCAATCCGCCGCGTGTGCTCGGCGCGGAACGCCATCGCCCGCGCCAACATGCCGTCCTGAATCTCCTGCAGCAGCGCAGACGCCCCGCGCACAAACTCATCGCGCGGCATCGACACCTTGTCCTTGGCGCTCCGGTCGCGGCGCGCCATGAAGACGGCGCCTTGCTCGATATCGCGCGGGCCAACTTCAATGCGCACTGGAACACCCTTCTTCACCCACTGCCACATCTTGTCACCACCGCGCAAATCACGCGCGTCGATCTCCACTTCAATGCCACGCCCAGCAAACTGCTGGGTGCGAAGTTCAGCGGCAAGCGCCTTGCAATACTCCAACACCTGCGGAGCAGACTCCGGCTTGTGCAACACGGGCAGAATCACAATGTGCGTTGGCGCCAAGCGCGGCGGAACCATGAGGCCGTCGTCATCAGAGTGCGTCATGATCAGCGCACCGATCAAACGGGTGCTCACGCCCCAACTGGTTGTCCACGCAAATTTCTGCTGACCATCGGCATCAAGAAACTGAATCTCACTTGCCTTGGCAAAGTTTTGTCCCAAGAAGTGGCTCGTCCCAGCCTGCAATGCCTTGCGATCCTGCATCATGGCTTCGATGCAATACGTCTCCACTGCGCCTGGGAATCGCTCGCTTTCAGTCTTGCGGCCTTGAATCACCGGCATGGCCATCCAATTCTCTGCAAAGTCCGCGTACACGCGCAACATCTGCATGGTTTCGTCCACGGCTTCTGTTTCCGTGGCATGCGCAGTGTGGCCTTCCTGCCAGAGGAACTCAGTGGTGCGCAAGAACAAGCGCGTGCGCATCTCCCAGCGAACAACGTTCGCCCACTGGTTGATGAGGAGCGGAAGGTCGCGGTAACTCTGCACCCACTTTGCAAACGTGGCGCCAATGATGGTCTCACTGGTGGGACGAACGATCAGTGGCTCATCAAGTTCCCCGTCCGGAATCAGCTTGCCGTTGGGACCAGCCTTGAGGCGGTGATGCGTCACCACTGCGCATTCCTTGGCGAAGCCGTCAACGTGCGCAGCCTCCTTCTCCAAGAATGAAAGCGGAATGAACAGCGGGAAGTATGCGTTCTTGTGGCCGGTGGCTTTGAACATGCCATCCAACACCCGCTGCACGTTCTCCCACATGGCGTAGCCCCACGGCTTGATCACCATGCAGCCACGCACTGGGCTGTTCTCCGCAAGATCCGCAGAGCGAACCACTTGCTGATACCACTCGGCGTAGTTCTCCTCACGGGTAGGAGTGATGGCCGTCTTTGCTGCGCCGGTGTTCGCGGCGCCCTTCTGTTGCTGCTGTTCTTTTCC
>JBDKKN010000195.1:0-3733 GCA_039796075.1 Planctomycetota bacterium
TGCGGGTGGAAGTGAAACCAGCGGTGTCAGGCTTCCAGGTCTTGGTCGCGAGACCAGCCTTCTGCACGAACACGCCATTGCTGACGGTGTTGTAGACGTTGAGGAACTTGTCGCTCGCGTTCGAGACGCCTGCGAAGACGTCGACGACGGTGTTGCCACCGACGTTACGAACTGAACCGACGAAGCCGAGGAAACCTGCATCAGCGGATGCAACGATCGCGGAAGCCGCGGTAGCAACAAAGAGAACAGTCTTCATGGGGGAAACCTTTATATGGCTGACGAAAGGGGGAAGGGGGGGAATCGTGCGCGAGGAGGGGAAACAACCCACGCACTGGGGAACAATTTGAGGTGCCTGGAGTCAGCCATGGCGCCAGTAGCCTCACGAGAGATGATGCCACCGATGATGTGAGGGGCAAGTAAGTGTCTCACCAATTTTGGCGAATCTTTGGGAGTTACTTAAAAAAGCCTAAAAAATAGGGTTTTTAGCATTGTAAGGATTGCGCAAGCGTCGGAGGGAAGCCCGAAAATATAATTGTTATTGGACAATTTGACCGTTTAACAACAAGGCATGGGCTGATTCAAGCCGTACCACCCGCTGCTGCCCAAGCAAGGCGCGGGCACTGGCCTCCGAATCAGCCGCAATCGCCACGATGAGATCACCCATGGTGCGGCCAGCCACCTGCCAACTCACTGGCGCCGGCGCGGCAATGCTCTGCCCTTCCACCCGCAGCGCCACCATTCCAGGTTCCGCGCGCGCCGCACTATTCGCTCGACCACGCACCGAATCAAAGAGCACTGGAACATCGCGACCGACCCACGTGGCGTGCACACGAGCACTCGTCTCCGTCTGAATGGCCAGCAGCGTGTTGTTGCGCCACCGCTTCACTTCATCAGGGATGTCATCAGTGAATCGATCAATCGCCACGGTGCCCGGTCGCGGCGAATACTTGAAGATGAAATTGTTTTTAAACGGCAGACGTCGAACGAGCGAGCACGTGGCTTCAAAGTCCGCTTCGGTCTCGCCGGGGAACCCAACAATGAAATCGCCAGCGAGTGTGGCGTCCGGCAATATCGAAAAAGTGCGCGCCACAAACTCTTCGTATTCCGCAATCGTGTAGCCACGATTCATTCGTGCTAGGACCGCATCGCTTCCACTTTGTGCAGGCGCGTGCAAGTAGCGACAGATGCGCGGGGAGTCACGCATCACTTCCAACACATCAAGGCCGAAGTCGCGCGGATAGCTGGTCACAAATCGAATACGCGCCAGCGCCGGAACTTCTTCATGGATCCGGCGCAGCAAATCCGCAAACGTGGTGGTCCGCGCCACTGGCGCAGCATCGCCGCGGAATGCGCGTAATCCAGGCCCAATTTGTGGGGCTTCGCGGCCCGAAAGCGTCACTGCAGTTCCATGCGTGTATCGGTAGTGGTTGACGGTCTGCCCAAGCAGCGTGATCTCCACTGCACCCGCATCGGCAAGTCGGCGGCACTCCTCAACGATGTTGTCCGGTGGTCGATGCACTTCCGCGCCACGGGTGTAGGGGACCACGCAGTACGAGCAGAACTTGTTACAGCCACGCGTGATGCGCACGTACGCGCTCCACGGTTGTTCGCGCGCGCCTGGATCAAACGCGCGCGAAAGGTCGAGCGACTCAAGGCCATCTTCGGCTGCACTCAGAGTGGCACTGCGCCGCGAACTGTTACCCGCAAGCGCCACTCCGCGACCACGCCCCGCGCGCAGTGCACCAACATCGACATCGGTGAGTGCCTGCGCTTCAGCAATCCGCGCGCGGCGAACGTTGTCAATCAGTTGCGGCAACTTGTCTAACTCTGCAGGACCACAGAGAATGTCCACTTGTGGATGCCTGCGCATGAGGTCCACGCCATCGCGCTCGGCCATGCAGCCCAGCACTCCTAATATGACTTGCTCACCAGCACGCTTGCGCGCAGCGACCGCGCCAACGCGGCTCATGGCTTTCTGTTCAGCCAGTTCCCGCACCGAGCACGTGTTGTAAAGAACCACCTGCGCCGCGGTGTCTTCTTCCACCATCTGGTAGCCGAGCGACGTCAATTGCCCACGAACAAGCTCGCTATCAAGCTCGTTCATCTGGCATCCGAAGGTCTCTAAATAGACGCGCATATGGGTTTCAGGGGGCACGAGCGCATTATGGCGCAAGTTTGCAGGTGCCTGACGTGTCTAGAAATAATGGCTTCCAATGGCTTGAAATGCCATATTCACCCTTTCGCGTCGGCTTGGTGGGGCTAAACTACCTTCGGGAATCAAGAAATCTGCTGACTTGCGGTGCATGTTTCTTGACTCTTGCCAAGATGGCGACATGGTGTTGTTGTCGGATGCGAGGTTTCAGGTGACTAGCAAAAGGGCTGGTTACCAATGAGAAGGGACCCACAACCGTGTTTTACCCCGTTCATACGGGACAAAGAGGGAAAAGGAAATGAAAACTTGTCTTATTGCTATCGTTGGAACCGCCTCGATCGTCGCTTCGGCTGACGCAGGTTTCCTTGGTTTTGTCGCCTCCGTCCGCACCGTTGGTGCGAACACCGTGATTGACATCTTCGCAGGTGTCGGCAACGCGAGTGACAAGTTCCTCAACGTCTACAACGCGAACATCTCCACCTCGCTCGCTGGTGGGTTCGTACAGAAGGCTGGCTTGGCCACCAAGACGTGGAAGCCGGACACCGCTGGTTTCACCTCCACACGCAACACCAGTGATGACAGCTTCTTTACGGCTGGCACCTTCTCTGGTGGCGCATACGGTGGTGAGTTCTACGCCTCCAGTAACACCAACGGCGACCCGAACTTCACCGGCACCAGCTGGAACGCAACCCCAGCTTCGCCGGCCGCCAACACTGTTCCTGCCAACGCTGGCTGGTACACCGGCGACCCAACCTCGGTCGACAACCGCGCTGAGAGTCTTTCGGGCATGGTTGGTCGCATCAACACTGATGCAACCGCTGCTTCCGGCAACACACTTGGAAGCATTGGAACTGCGAATGCCGCCTACGGCATCTGGTGCGGACACATCGTGGTTGCTGGAAACGGCACCATGGCGACGAACGTCCTCTGGTCTGCTTCCGTGTCCATCAAGGACGGTGTGACTGGCGTCACCGACCAGCGCATCAGCACCTTCGCTGTCCCAGCCCCGGGCGCACTTGCCCTCTTGGGAATCGCCGGCTTCGCTTCGCGTCGTCGTCGCGCCTGAATCTGATTCATTTCCATCGGGCTACGGCCCGTGGATCCTTCTTACTGCCGCCCCCGCATCACCGGGGGCGGTGGTTTTTTTCTTGGGCTCACCAATTTCGCGACAAATCTGCGAATGCTGTTTGACACGCCGCCAAGACGCGGCATGTTGATCCTTGAACGATGACTCGGATTGGCTGGCGTGATGGCCACCATTCACCACAACGAGCGCGTTCAACAACTCGAAACCCGCCTCAGGGCGGGAAAAGGATCCAGAAATGAAGACTGTTGCCGCTATCGCTATCGTCGGAACTGCCTCGCTTGTCGCTTCAGCTGATGCAGGTTTCCTCGGCTTTGTCGCCTCCGTCCGCACCGTTGGTGCGAACACCGTGATCGACGTCTTCGCAGGCGTCTCCAACGCGAGCGACAAGTTCCTCAACGTCTACAACACCGTCAGCAATGGCGTGTTCGTGCAGAAGGCTGGTCTCGCGACCAAGACCTGGAAGCCTGACACCGCTGGTTTCACTTCCACCCGCA
>JBDKKN010000196.1:0-20983 GCA_039796075.1 Planctomycetota bacterium
CTCGGGCGAATCTGTTCGTCCGGTTAGCACCCACGGGGCGTACGTCCAACTGCCGGACTTCTCAGTTTCACACGCCGCTTACCGAGGATCCCGTGCTCACTGCGGGGGCTCGAACACGGAACGGCGCGTGGATGCCAAGGGTTATGGAAAGTCATCAGCTGGCCGCAGGCGCCGGAGAGGACAGGGCCGCGCTCAGCGGCCGTCCTCGTAAGGCGAATGCGGGCCAGTAGGCAAACGTGATGCATCACCGCAACCACACACGCAACCGCGATGCATCAACCCGATCCCTGGCCGCAGGCGCCGGAGAGGATAGGGCCGCGCTCAGCGGCCATCCTCGTAAGGCGAATGCGGGCCAGTAAGTCGGCGTGATGCCGCAACCACGACCAATACGAGCACGTGACGCATCAACGCAACCGCAACCCCGCAGCCCGGTATCTCGCGCGTGCCGACATTTGCTTACCAAGCCCGAGATTCCGTTGGTGTCCGTGTCGCTGGCACGCTGGATGCCGCGTCGGAAATGGCCGCGTTGGCGGATCTGCAGTCGCGCGGTCTGTCGCCAACAAAGGTTGCCGAGCGCCGTGCGCCACGGTCGCGTGGTGTTGGCGCGCGCGCGTTAGCGAATTCGTACCGCCAACTTGGTGACTTGCTCCGGGCCGGGGTTCCGCTGTTGCGTTCGCTCCGCTTGCTCGGTCGTGGAAAGTCCAATGTGCGACTGGCTGCAACGTGGCAATCGATCGCTGATGCGGTGCAAGATGGCGAGCGGCTCGCTGAAGCGATGGCTCGATACCCCGGGGTGTTTCCTGATGTGCAAGTTGCCATGGTGCGCGCTGGCGAGCGCGGCGGGTTTCTTGAGGATGTGTTTGCACGTCTTGCCATCTTCATTGAGAACCAAGCAGAGATGCGCAGCAAAGTGGTCGGCAATCTGATCTATCCGGTGATCTTGCTGGCCGTCGGATTTGGCATTGTGATTGCCGCGCTGATCTTCTTTGTTCCCAAGTTCAAGAAGTTCCATGTCAAAGGTGAGCTGCCACTACCAACGCGATTTCTGATGGGAGTCAGCGACATATTGGTGGAGCGGTGGCCGTGGTTGTTGCTTGGTGTGGCAGTGATTGCCGTAGCCGGTTGGTGGGCATGGCAGCGTCCTGCGTTACAACGTCGTTTGCGCGATGCCGAACTGCGCGTGCCGCAATACGGCGCGTTGATTCGCGCGATTTGCGTGGCGCGATTTACGCGTGTGCTGGGAACGCTCTTGGCAAATGGCATTCCTATGTTGCAAGCGATGACCATCGCTCGCGATGCTGCCGGACATCCGCGACTGGCGGAGAGCGTGGAGCGAGCCACTGAAGCGGTTCGGAGCGGCGAACCATTGGCGCAACCGCTTGCGGACAGTGGGTTCTTTGAGCCTGATGTTGTAGAGATGATTTCCGTTGGCGAAAGTGCGAACAATCTCCCCACCGTGCTCGGTGGCGTGGCGGATACCCTGGAGAAGCGCGTGGATCGAACCCTTGGAATTGCTGTGAAACTGATGGAGCCAGCCCTGCTGCTGTTCCTTGCAGCAGTGGTGCTTTCTATCTTCCTTGCGCTGGTGCTGCCGATGCTTCAACTTGGTGGTCAGGCGTAAGATTGGCGCCGTGAACATTTCTACGAACGCGCCTCCGATACAACCGCACGCTGTCAGTACCACTCCAAAGCATGGATTTTGGACAGGCTTCAGTGTTGGTTGTGCAGTCTCATTGGTTGGTGCACTGCTCATCGGTGTGATCGCCGTCATTGTTGCGATGACGGCCGGCCTGAGCGCCGCGCGCGATCGAGCACGTGATGCATACGCAACGAGCCAGGCACAGCAGATTGCCGCCGGCCAGGCGGTTGCCGCCGAGGCCGCTGCTGCATATGCAGAGCAGAATGGCAACGGTGGTATGGCAGACGGAGATCCTTCGCTCCCCGCAAGTCCGCTGGTAGGCGCTGATGGTGATGCAGCTGATGATGGCGATGAAACGATGTCGGTGGAAGAGTTAGCAATCGCCAGTGCTCTTGAAAATGAGGATTACGACACGGCCGAGAAATTGGCGCGCGAGTTAGTAGCGCGCGATCCCAAAGATCCGCTGGCCCGCGCTTTGTTGCAGACGGTTCGTATTGAACGTGCGGTGGCAGCGGGGGACATTGCCTCTGCTGATGCGCTTCTGAGTGAGGCACGCGAGCAGGCGTTGGAGCTTGATCCATTCGCCGCGTTAGGCGTGGCCGACCTTTGGATTGCAGAAGGTGAGCCTGCTCGAGGCCTTGCGATTGCAGACCTCGTCGTGAAGAGCACCACCGGAACAACCGACGACGCCCGCTATCTCCGCGGCGCGGCGCTGCTTGTTCGTGGGATCGCAAAGGCGGATTTGGGCGACCTAGCCGGCGGCACCAAGGACATTGAAGATTCCATTGAGCTTGCGCCCGACGAGGAAACCGCCGCAGAATGGCAGCAATATTTGGACCAGATCCGTGAGAAATCACGGTAGATCCACGCCGGCACTCCATCGCCGCAACCCCCCGCACGGTTCCCGGTAAACACACCGAGCAGGAGATCACTACCCCAATGCGAACTACTTCAACCCGCCATCGCAACCGTCGCGCCTTCACCATCCTTGAGCTGCTGATCGTGATCGGCATCCTCTTGGCATTGGGCGGAATTGTCCTCTACAACTTGAGCGGACAGTCTGACAAGGCATACGAAGGCACGCAGACCGTGCAGATGCAGGCAATCAAGAAGGCTATCATGATGTTTAAGAATGACGTCAAGCGCTTGCCTACCCAGGAAGAGGGCGTGGTGGTGTTGTGGGACAAGTCCGTGCTTGATGACGATTCCGCTGGTCGATGGGCGGGTCCATACTTGGAGTCCGCAGTGCCAAAGGACATGTGGGGGCATGAATGGGTGTATGTCTTCCCAGCAGAAGGTGTGGCCGTTGGCTTTGACATTCTGTCGGTCGGACCGGACGGTCAAGAAGGCACCGAAGACGATATTTCTCTTGCCAAGGGCAAAGGCAATGCGGACGCAGACTTTGGCGACTTTGGCAGCGGCTCTTCCTCAAGCGGATCCTCCTCTGGCGGCGGCACCGCGACGTCGCGGTGATTCCCATGCGCGCGCGCCGCGCATTTACATTGCTCGAACTGCTGATCGTGGTCGGCGTGCTGGTGGCGTTGTCAGCCATTGTGTTGCCGTACGGAACGCAGTTACTCGATAGCCAGTCATTTGAACGCACGGTTGATGACACCATGTCGCAAGCCATGTCCGCGCGTGCGTGGGCACAGCGCGAGGGTGCCGTGGTTGAATTGGTTGTGACCGATGATGGCACGCGCATTGAAGTGCGGGCAGTGGACTTACTGCGACAGGCCGAGGACGGCACCGAAGGCGCCGCGGGTGCCGACGGCATGGAGTCCGCGCTGCGCGGCACACGAAAAGCCCAGCGACTTAAAGCGGAAATGGAGCGCCGAGTAGCCGACGTGGCCAACCGCGCCGGTGCAAATGCAGGCGCTTCCATGGGCGAAAGCGGAGCAGGTGGCGATGGGGGATTCGAACAAACTATCCCGGAATCATGGGCCTCGCGCGCGCTGGAGTTTGGAATGCATGCTGGCACCGAAGCGCCGTCATCGGAAGCAGAGCGGTCGGAGTTTTCTGCAGCAACAGGCGACGAGCGGATTGCGTTGTTTCTTCCGGATGGAAGTGCTGCGGCAGTACGGGAATTGTGGATCCAAGCAGGGGCGCGGTCGACGCGGATTTCTATCGACCCACTCTTTGGTGAGGTGCGGCGGATCGATAGTTCCGCGAAGATTGCCGGCACACGTCCAGCCGATCGTTCGCGTGATGCTGGATCACAGTTGCAGAGGAGCTCGCCATGAATCAGCGCGGGTCCGTGCTGTTAGAGGTGCTGCTTGCCACAGCAGTTTTTTCGTTTGCAGGCATTGTGGTACTTGGTGTTGTTGATGGCGCTGTCGCCGATGGTGCGCGCGCAGCGCGAAGATCGCTAGCGATGGATGTTGCGCGATCACAGCTGGCGCGTATGGAGGCAGGAATTTCCGATGACTCACAAGATGATCGCGCGGTACCTGGACTGCGAGTGGAGTCACGCATGGAGCCCTCTGATTTCCCGGGACTAGCGCTCGCGGTGGTCGAGGTCTATGACGAGCGGCCCGATGGGCGTAGCGACGAGGCAAGCAACGATCCGCCACGGCTAGCGGTACTTCGGCAATTGCTGCGCGGTGACGGCGGCGGCGGTACTGAGCGACCGGAGATTTCCCGATGAATCGCCGCCGAAATGCCCGTGGATTCACGTTGCTAGAAGCACTGATTGCCGTGGGCATGCTCATGCTGCTCCTTGGCGCACTGGCCATGTTTGTTGAGGATCTCACGCGCACTCGGCAATTCTCGGCGCGCACAGCGGCGCAGACTCGGTCAGCCGATGCGTTGTACAGCGTGCTGGAAGCAGCACTGCAAACCGCAGTGGTTGATGGCGGGCCGCTGGGTTCGGGAGTCACAGGAACCGATCGGTCGGTGCGGGTTCTTTCGTCGCGAACCGATGCGGGCAGCGGCAGCGTGCGCGAACTAGCGCGTGCCGCGTTTGCTGCACTGTCTGCAACAGAGATCGGTGAGTCGTCAGGAAACATCACCGTTACTCGTGGCGGAGCATCAAGCGTGCTTCCCGCGACGGTGCGAGCCATGCGCGTGCGCTACTGGGCAGAGGGTGGATGGTCGGACTCATTCGACTCACTCTCGGCGGGTTCGCTGCCACAGGCAGTGGAAGTAGCGCTGTGGTTTGGAGTAGCGGCCGCGCCATCGGATGAAGACGATTTTGGAACACCAGATCGGGTTCGAACGATCGCAGTTCCCGATGCAGCAGGCGCTGATGGCGCGAACTTCACACCGGAGGCCGGGCAGTGATTATGCATCGAACCAGTCGAATGCCCAACACGCGTGTCGTCCGACGCGGTGTAGTCATGCTGGCGGTATTGGTGGTGCTTGCAGTTGCTGCGCTTGTTGCTGGTGGATTACTTGCTGCAGCAGAGGCAGAACATGCAGGATTGGCAGCCATGCGTGATCGAACGCAACAACGCGCCATCGCCTGGAGCGGCTGCCAAGCAGTTGCCGCACTTCTTTCGGCGCAGCGGCAGACGATTGCGGACGGTGAAACTCCGGAATTGCCTGACGAAGTGTTGCTCTATGAAGCCGACGGCGCACAGGCGGTGGCTCGGATACTGCCGGTTGGTCCGTCCGGCGAACGATTGGTTGCAGAGTGCGCGAAATTTGCACTTGCAGGTCTTGACCCTGCAGTGCTTGCCGCCACTGGAGTGATTGATGCCAAAGCAGCTGCTGCTGCAGTGGCACGCGGCGGAAGTGCGGACGCGATTGAGTCAATCGTGCAACCGGAAGTTGGTTTGACGGCCGACCGCGTGATTGGGCCAGTAGCCGCAGGCATTGCTGCAGGAGTTCGTCGATTGCAGGACAGTAGTTCCGGGTCTGGTGCACGCGGCGCTATTCCGGCGCGAGTTCGGACGTTGGCGGTGGCAGATGTAGCAACGCCGTTTTCAGCACAGCGTGCAATTGGCAGCGGCGTTGCAGGCGCCATCGTTCAGCGTCAGGCACTTGGTGCATGGAGCAGCGAAGGAATGACGGCAATTGACGCGCAAACGGTGGGCGGTACCGCAGAGCGCATGCGCAGTGCGGTTGGTGGAGAAACACCTACAAATCAAGGTGATTTAGTGCGCGCGATGCGCCTATCACAACTTCCAGTTGATAAGTGGAGCGCGGTACTTGATGCAGTGATCGCTGGAGATTCAGCGGTCGAACGTCGACAGATTGACATTGCCAACGCGCCCGAGGAGGTGCTTCGTGCCATTCCATCGGTTGGTACAGAGTTAGCAGCCAAGATGATTCAAGCACGCGCATCGCTCGCGGCAGGTGAACGCGCGCAATTGGCATGGCCAGTGACTTCGGGCGCATTGACTCCGGAGGAGTTTGAGGCGATTGCCCCGTTCATATGTGCGCGCAGTTGGTTGTGGCGCACGCGCGTTGCCACTGGCGTTGTGGACGGAATGCAAGAGGGCAGCGCCATGCGCGGCATTGAGGTGTGGGAAGTAGTCATTGATCTTGCGGAAGATCCACCGCGCTTTGCAAGTATCCGTGATTGCACGTTGCTACCCATTGCCTCGGCTTTAGCAGAGCAGGAACGAACGGAGCAGGCGACGCTTGGTGAGCGCGGGAGTACGGCAACCGATGAATTGGTTGATGACGAGCTGGAAAGTTCAGCCGATAGCACGGGCGGTGTTATGCAATCAGCCCAAGAATCACCGGCAATTGCCGACTCTGGCAGCGATCCGATGATTGACGGTGCTGCCGGTGAAGCTGCTGATGACGCAGCCGGCGCCGACTCAGCCGGTGACGCGACTCGCCCGCCAGCGCAACGTCCGTGGCGATCACCAGCCGCTGATGCAGTTCGTACCGCTGATGCGGCGCGCCGAGCGGAGAACGATCAACGCCAAGCTGCGCAGCGCGAGCGTGATGCACAGGGTGCGTGGAAACCAGCGGGCACGGCAGCGCCTGAGGCGCGGCAATGGACAACATTGGCCGATCGTGAGAAACAGTCGCGCGAGGCGGACTCGCGCGGTTGGAGCACGCTTGCCGATCGCGAGCGCGCGGATCGCGAAGATCGTTCTGGGAAGTGGAAGACACTTGCCGATCGCGAGCGGGATGACCGGGACGCGCGATCGAAAGAATGGAAATCGCTGGGCGAACAAGAAAGCGAACGACGCGAAGCACGCGACGCTGAAGAGCGCGCGCGTCGTAAGGCGCAATGGGCATCCACGCCACAGAAATTCCGCACCAAGCGGTGGGACGACAAAGATGTACCGGCAGATTCCGCCGGAGTTGCATCCCGTGCGCAGGAATCCGGTAAGGACGAGGAGCAGGCGACTGCATCGGGTTCTTCGACAGGTGGGCTGTCGGGACGATGGCGCCGCCGTAGCGATTCGAGTCCGTAAATACCAGTGAAATCACAGGTAGCGATCGATCTTGGACACCGACGCCTCCGCGCGGTGGAGGCAGTCGTAGAACGCGGCCGTGCCACTGTGGCGCGGTGCGTGGATATCGAATTGCCAACGGAAGTTATTGACGGCACCGACGCTGTTCGCGGCGCGTTTGTGGCGCTCGCACTCCGCAACGCCGGTATTGCCACGGACCGTGCCACTTGGACAATTGTTCGCGATCGATTGTCGTTCAAGCGATTGGTGTTGCCCGGTGCAGAGCGAGATGAAATTGCCGGAATGGTTCGCCTGGCCATGTTGCGCGAAGCGGCGGTCTCTGCTGATGCAGTGGTTGACTTTGTTCCGATCGGTGCAGAGGCATGGGCTGTGGCGGCTTCGGCGAAAGAAATTGCCGCAGTGCGAGCGATGGCCGTTGCCGCTGGAATTTCTGTTGAGCGGATTGCGCCGCGCACATTCGGAACCGCGTACCTATTGGAGACACTGCCTGCAGTTGATGCGCGCGCCGACGACAACGAGGCTCCTGATGCAGCCATCGATCTATGCGGCGATGCAGTTGAACTGGTAGTTGCGGGCCGTGATGGACTGCGCGCAACGCGTGGTGCGACAGTCGTTGACCCGGATGCCGACGCAAGCGTGACCGAAGCACGTCGTTCTTGGAGTGGATTTCGCTTGCAGCAGCCTGATCAGCGGCCGGCAGCGATTGACGTGATTGGCCCAACAAACGTGGCCACGCGCGTAGTGGTGGCGCTGACCGGCGATGCCGGTCTACCGGTTTCGCACTTGGCTGCACATCCAGACGTGACATGCACAGTGGATCCTGGTTCCGCATGGCCGCTCGTTGGACTACTCCTCGAGGGTGCGCGCAAGCGTGAGCGTATTGACTTGGCAAATCCGCGTCGCGCGCCAGACTTAGCGGCGCGTCGGCGTATGCAGTTGTATGCAGTGGTGGCGATCATTGGAATTGCGTACGCCATGGGTTGGACCATTGGTCGCAAGGAGCGGGGCACCATCGAGGCGCGTCGCACCGAGTTGCGCGCCAAGGCTGAAGGTGCGCTTCTTGAGCATCGGCAGTTCAAGCGCGATGAACTGCGCGTGCGGCATATTGAGGCGTGGACCAATGCGGATCTTCCGTGGCTTGACTCGTTGGCATACATCGCCGGATTTGCGCCGGACGCATCGCGCGTAGTGCTGGCTGGTTGGAATGGTCAGGCGCTCTCCGACGAGGCCACCGTTGCCAAGGACGGGACGATGAAGATTCCATCGGAAGTTCGGATTGCGATTGATGCTGAAGCGGCTGATCGTGCCACTGCTGATGCGTTGCGGGAATCATTGGTTTCGAAGCGTGACTTCAATGTTCGCCCCACCAGCGCAGAGGGAAAGGCTGGACGCCGTCTGCCAGTAGCTGTGGAGATGGTGATTGATTCGCTGGACGGCCCACCCGTGCAGCGACCCGCCAGTGCCGCAGTATCAAGCCGCCGAGGTGTGCGATGAGCAGCACGGAAACCTCAAAATCAACAGTAATGGCATGGCGTGAGCGCATGACCGCGCTTGTGCCGGTGCGTCTGCGCGTGCCGCTTTCGTGGACTGGTGCGGCGCTCATCGCCGGAGCGCTTGGCTGGATGATTCACGGCGGGCGGTTGACGTCATTCTCTGGATTTGATCGTGCTGGCGCAGAGGCTGATATTGCACGTACTAGTGAATTCTTGCGCAGCGTTCGCGAAGAGCGAGATCGACGTCCGGAGATTGATCGGCGGATCGCCGCTGCAGTGAGTCGATCACTTGGCGAGCGAACGGATGCGGTTGACACTGCGTTGCGAGCACGGCTGAATCGCATTGCCGAGGAGACCGGGGTTCGTGATCTGATGGTTGCCACGGGCGCTGCGGTGGAACGCAAGTCACCGGCTCGCCAAGAATTCGTGCGCCTGGCTCTTCCGCGATCCATGCGCGATCAGCCGGACTTTGTGGAGTTGCGCGCCACTATTTCCGGCGAAGGCGCTGTTGATCAAGTGCTTCGTTTGGTGTACCGAATCACGGTAGACCCAATGTTGAAGCGCGTGGAAGCCATCAAGTTTGACCCGATCAAAGATGGCGGTCGCATGCGAGTGACCATTCGTCTGAGCACCGCGTTTGTTCCAGGGCACGAGCCCGCGGCGCTGCCCGGCGCTCCAAGCGCGGAAGCCCTTGCGGGATTCTCAAAGTACGCCGCGCTGGCTGCACGCAACCCCTTCCGTGTTCCATCAGCAACCGGCTCCGGAGCGAACACGCTGGTGACGGCGCCAGCAACGTCCCTTGGCGCGGCCGCGGCCACCACCGAAGTTGCCGGCGCAACCACAGCAACTGAGCCGGAGATTCCCGGCGGATTTCCATATGGACTATGGCTTCTCACCGGTGTGGTTGATGGCCCTGCCGGTACGGAGGCGTATTTCAAGAACGCCGGCAACGGCGAGACACGCGTGCTGCGTGTCAACGAATCGATTGCGGAGTTTTCGTTCATCGGCCTGGATGCCGATGCAGCGCGGATAGTGGCGGGCGGCGCGACGTATCGCGTGCGCGTTGGAGAAAGTCTGGAGGCCCGCGCGCTTGAAGCGCCGTGAGCAGGACACGACACATGAACACGAAGATATCGAACGCCAGCCGAATGATTCCAGAGGTCCTTGCAGTCCTTGCAGTCTCTGCTACCGCGCTCACTACGCCGGTGATTGCAGCGCACCCAAGCAACTTGGCCAACACGAGCGCGGATCCAGCGGCAGTACTTGCACCAGCCGCGCGCGTTGCGCCCATTGCAATGATTGCTCCCACGGCAGATGCAGCGTCCACCATGCAGGATGCGCCAGCGCCAACATCTGGCGGCATTCGCTTTGCGTTCAAAGGTCAGTCATGGGACCAGATTCTTGATTACTTCAGTCGCACTACCAGCTTGCCAATCGTTCGCGAAACGGAAGTCCCGAAGGGATCGGTGGATTTCATCAGCGCACGCGCGTACACGCTGCCGGAGGCACTCTCCACACTGAATCAACTTCTGCAAACACAGAACGTGATGTTGCGGGTTGAGAAGGACAAGCTGTATTTGCAGAAGCTTTCCGACATGAAGCGGGAGAACATTCCTACGTTTGTGAATGAACTTCCCGCAACCGTGACTGATGACACCATCGTCACGCTGATGCTTCCGTTGAAGACCGCGCGGGTTGGCCCGATTTCCACGCAGTTGGCCAATTTGGTCGGCACGTACGGATCCGTTACCGCGCTTGAACCACAGAATTCCTTGATTCTTGTGGAGACGGCGGGTCAAGTGCGGCGCATGCTCAAGATGATCGATTCGATCGATCATGCCGAGCCCGACAATGAAGTGCGTTTCTACCCACTCCGTCACGCCAAGGCAAACACGCTGATCGCCAGCCTCTCATCACTGATTGGCCAACGGCAGGTTGAGTACGTGATTGGTGCAGACGGCAAGAAGACGAAGATTGAAGAGAGCAAGATGGAAGGTCTCTCAATGACCGCTGACGAGCGCACCAACGCGATCGTTGCGCGCGGGGTTCGGTCGCGGTTGTTACAGCTTGCTGACGTCATTGAATTGCTTGACGTTCCGTCTGGTGGATCGGCCGGTGCCGGCGTGCCCGGCGCACCCGCGGCGGTGACACGCAGTGTGCGAACCGTCATGCTTCGCGGCGTCACTCCGACCGAGGCGAAATTGCGCCTTGATGAGCTGTACGCAACACTTCCCAAGGAATTGAAGCCCACGGTGTTGGCGATGGACGAGGTTGGGAAGCTGGCGATTGTTGGACCGTCGCAGAGCGTTGCTGAAGGTGCCGCATTGATCGAAGCGCTCGATGGCGATCGTCGCGTCCCAGGCAGCGCGCGCGTTGATGACATTGATCCGCAGACCGTCACGCTCATTCCACTTCGTAACGCCGACGCCACCAGCATCATTCCGCAAATCCGTGATCTGCAAACCGCCGCGCAGCGCAAGGTAGTGACTATTGCCGCTGGCCCCGATGGCCGCAGTGTCATTGTGAGCGCACTCTCCAGCGAGAGCGAACAAGTGCGTCGCATCGTTGACATTCTTGATCAAGCCGGTCGCATTGAGCGTCGCACGCAGGTGCTGAAGGTTCAGGCAGCCAAGCCCGCCGACACCATCGAGGCTGCCAAGCGCATTCTGGCTTCTGAGCGGGATCCACGGAGTCCGGAAGGCGCGCTCGACATTGATGTTGCACGCGATGGCCGCACCTTGACGGTTGCTGGAACCCAGGCTGCAATCGCTCGATTTGAGCAGGCGCTGAAATTGGCGGAGCAAGCCACGGTGGTTGAGCGTTCTACTCGCGTGTTTGAACTGAAGTACGCGCAGGCGTCCAAGGTGGCGCCCGCATTGCAGCAGATGGCAAAGCAGATCCTGACTCCAAAGGATGGCACGCAGTACTCCGAGCCACAAATTGAAGGGATCGACACGCTTCGCCAGTTGAGTGTCACGGGCACTGAAGAGCAATTGAAATCCATTGCCACGCTGGTCGCCACACTGGATCGCGCGGACCGGACCGGGCGCATGGTGGCAGTGCGCCAGGCCAAGGCATCTGAAATGGCAACGTCGGTTCGTGATCTGGTTGCCAAGACGCAGGTGGACGATCCATCGCACCCGTTCACTCCGCCAACGATTGAACCGATTGAACAAACCAATTCACTGTGGATTGTTGGCGAGCCAGCGCAACTTGCCGCGGTGGAAGAAGTGATTCGGCAACTTGACACAGTGACCCCGGGACAACTCCCGCCTCTGCGACTGCTGCAGGTACGTGCTGCGGATGCAAGCCAAATGGCGCAATTGTTGACGGCACGTTACGACCAACGCCCTGCAGACCTGCGCCGCGAGAAGCCAGTTCGTGTTGATGCGGACACGGCGACCAACACACTAATCGTCACTGCTCACGAAGAGGTGTTCCCAGAAATTCGCGAATTCATCGAGAGTGTCAATCGCAGCGGAGAGAAAGATGGCCAGCGCGAGACGGTGATCATTCCGTTGCGCGTTGGTCGAGCGGTGGAAGTAGCAGCTGCACTCGACAAGCTCTATCCGCAACCACCGATGCCTCTTGATGCGCGCGGTCGCCCGCTTCCGCACTTGCAGAAGCAGAAGGACATCTTCATCAGCGCTGATGCCGCTACCAACACCGTCATTGTGGAGTGCCCAGGCGAACGGAAAGCGCAATTTGAGGCAATTGTTGCGCAACTTGACCGCATTGAAGCGCCGCCGCAAGCAGGCGTTCGCACGTGGCGCATTGATCGCGGCGACCTCGACAAGATTGCCGCGAGTATTCGTGGACTGGCGCAGAGTGGCGCATTGGCCGCACCATCGGTTGCCGGTCGCAAGAGCCCAGAAGTCACCGTGCAAGTGGAGTCTGCGAGCCGAACGCTGATTGTCACTGGTGACGAAGCGGCGTTTGCCAAGGTTGACTCCGTGGTCAAGGAATTGCAGGGTGTGCCTGCCGCAGGCTTCAAGACATACGTCCTGAAGAGTGGCCGCACCGATCAGGTCAGCTCGCTCCTCAAGCAAGTGCTCACTACCCGTGCTCGACGCGACATTCCTGGTGGCGAGAGCCAAGTGGAAGTGACCAGCGATCGTCGTACTGGAACATTGATTGTCAGCGCACCGGATTCATTGATTGCAGTAGCCGACCAACTGGTTGCACAACTTGACGCGGCTCCGGCGGTCGCTGGCGCCGACACTCAGCAAGTCCGCGTTCACGCGCTGACATTTGCGGATGCCAATCAATTGGCGCCTGCGCTGCAGCAAGCTTCTGCCGCTATGCCGAGTCCCGCAACACAGGATCCGATGAAGGTTTCCATTGTTCCAGCGACTGGATCCAACGCCCTGATTCTCACAGGAATCGCCCCGGATCTTGACGCCATTGAGAAACTGATCGACCCGCTTGACAAGAATGGAACAGCGGACACCGCGCAAGTAAAGACGGTCATGCTCAAGCACGCACGCGCCGAAACGCTTGCGCCACTGGTGGAGAGACTGCTTTCCGACCGCGCCATGATGAGCCTGCGCGACATGCCGCAGAGTCTTCGGCAGGAATACTTGCGCCGCGGTATCGATCGGGCTCCGGTACGTGTTGCCGCTGACACTCGACTGAATGCAGTCATCATTAGCGGCCCCCCTGCGGTATTGGAAACCGCCGATCAGATGGTGGCACAACTTGACGCAGAATCTGTACCGCAAGGTGGCGCGCAAGAAGTGCGAGTGGTCACACTCCGTAATGCAGAAGCAGCAGAAATTGCGCAGACCATCACGCAGATGTTTGCCAACGATCCATCGGGCGCCGCTGCGCCATTGGTCACGGTCAATACCAGCTCGAACAGTCTGATTGTTCGTGCCACCCCGGCACAACACACGCAGATTGAGGGTGTGATTGAGCAGGTGGACGCTGCAGCAGGAGTATCGGGCCGGGAAATGCGCACGGTCGCCATCGATCCATCACGCGGTGACGCCTCCGAGCTCGCGCGCATGTTGGAACGATCATTGAATCGCGAAGGCGGCGGTGGCGCAGAAGTAGTAACGATGGAAGAGCTGATGAAGCGCGCACAGCAGGCCAAGCCTGCCTCTACTGGTGCGCCAGCTTCTGAGTCTGGATCCACCTCGCCATCCTCGGCTGCACCTGCAGCGACGCGCCCCCCCGCAAATTCGCCTGCGCCCGCTGCGAAGCCGGCTGCACCCGCCGTGGTCCCCGCAGTTGCGCCTTCCCCCACAACGACCAACCCCGCCGTTCCAGGACAGCGCGCCACTCCGCTTCCACAGCCGAACGCACGCTCGCAAGCCACTCCGCGCGCGCCGCGATTTGCAGCAGCGCTTCTTGCAACGGCGCTTGCGCAGTCGAGCGGTGGAATGAATCAGGCAGCAGCGATCGATCAAGATGATGACACGCGCGTCACCATTACCGTTGATCCAAAGACCAACAGTTTGGTGATCGTTGGCTCCAAGCGCGCGGTGGAACGCGCGCAGCGACTTGCTCAGCAAGCGCAGCAGTCCATCGCGCCGGCTGGAAGCGTGGTTCGCGTGGTTCAGCTTCCTGCTGGTGCCGATACCGCCGCGCTTCGCGAGGTGGTGCTGCAAACGGTAGCAGTGATGACCCCCGCCGGCGGGCGCATTGGTGACATCGCTCGTCGCTCGTCAGTGGTTGCCGATCCGCAAGGTGGAACGCTGGTGATTTCTGCACCCGCGCGCGACATCGATCAGATTCTTGATGCCACCGCAAAGATCGTTGCTGGTGCAAAGGGCACTGAGCCCACCAACAAGCCGGTTCTTCGTACGTTCACACTTTCGCAAGCGCGGGCGGTGAAGTTAGCGAACACGCTGCAGCAATTGTTCGGCAGCCGCCGCGGTGCTAATCCGCTGGCCGCGCCGCAATTCAGTGCCGACGAACGCACCAACACGCTCATGGTCACCGCCTCTCCAACAGCACTTATCGAAGTAGAGGAGTTGGTTGCCAAGCTTGACACCGGTTCGCCCGCCGCGGACGTTCAGGTGAAGACCTTTGTTCTTACGCACGCGCAAGCGGATGAATTGGTGTGGACACTTCGGCAGCTGTTGTCGGCTCGAACCGACTCGCAGGGAATTCGTCTTGATGCTGACCGGGCGAGTAACCGCTTGATTGTCGCGGGAAGTGCAGACCAGATCGCCACTGCAACGCAACTCTTGGCAGAACTCGACCGCCCATCGGATGTGGTTCGCACCACCGAGTTCCTGACGCTGAAGCACGCGGAAGCACAAAAAGTTCGCGAGGCACTCGGCTACTTCTATGGCCCTGATGCGGTTGATGCTGAGACCCCAGGCCGCCGAGCGGTACGCATCGTCACTGACCCCGCCACTAATTCGCTGGTAGTAAGTGCCCCCAAAGAGGAATGGGACGGCTTGCGTTCCATGATCAACAAGCTTGATAGCGAAGATTATGACTCCAACTTGCAGCTGCGGGTCTTCTCATTGCGGTACGCGCAGGCAACCAGCGTGGCCACCGCCATCAACACCGCGTTCAAGGGCGACCAGCAAGAGCGGCAGCAGGTAGCGCCCGTCGGACCCGATGGTCGACCGATGCGACAAGCCCCGGCGTATCTCGTCAAGGGCGAGAGTTGGGTGAGTGCTGTGGCGGACGCGGGGACCAATTCGGTGATTGTCAGTGCAAGCCGCAAGAACCTCAGCAAGATTGAGGCGATCGTTCAGCAGTTGGATGCAGAGCAAGTGGCCGACCTTCCCGCGCCGCGTCTCATTCCTGTACTTGAGGGCCACAGCCCCACGCAAATTGCCGCAGCTCTTCGCACGGTTTTTGCGCCAGCCGATGGCCAACCGCGGGGAATTCACTCGCCGCGCATCGTGCCGGATGAGACAGCTGGAACCATCATCATTCGCGCTGATGACAAGGACTACCAAGACATGGCAGCACTGGCCGCGACGCTGCAGGGCATGCGCCCAGAAGCCAGTGGTTCGCTGTTCATGGTGGAGTTGAAGCACCTCTCCGCCGATGCCGCTGCGCAGACCGTCAATGGTCTGGGGCTGACGTCCGCAGGTGCCACAGATCCGAAAGGTCGAGTTGTTCGTGGACCCGTCAAGGTGTTTGCGGTGCCGGGGCGGAACTCGTTGGCGATTGCTGCGCTTCCAGAAGATCGTGCACTCATTGCCGATCTTGTCGCTGGTATCGATACTGAGCCAACGTGGGCACAGAGCGAAGGCGAGTTAGTACGCCTCAGCAAGGCGGCAGCGCCGGCTGTGGCTGCCTCCCTGCAGAAGATGATTGATGCTGCGGCAACGCCTGGGGCAAATGGCCTTGCCAAGGCGTTGCAGGAGCAAGTGCGGCGATTGCGCATTCGTCGCAGCGGCATGCTGACCGCGGACTTGATGTTGGACCTCACCAAGCCGCTCAAACTGGTAGCTGACGAGAAGACCAATTCGATCATGGTGACCGGTGCCAAGGAAAATGTTGAAGCGGCACGCGAACTGATTGCCATGCTTGATGACGTGCCGATGACCGGCTCAGTCACCATGCGCATTCTGCCGATGCGGAACATTGACGCGCAAGAGTTTGCCACGGTGGTTCGTGAATTGTTCACGCAGGGCAAAGCGCTTGGCAAGATTCCCGGCACGACGCTCACTGGCGCACCACAGGGTGATGTTGGAACCGCACTCGCCGATGACTTTGCGCTCACCGTAGTGGAGCGCACCAATACCGTGATCGTCGCTGGTCGCGACGAAGCGGTGGCGCTGGTGGAAGCGATGCAACAGCGGCTCGACACCACTGATGCGTCGGCCGCTTCAGCGGTTCGGAGTTATCCATTGAATCGCGCGGGCGCCACGGCGGTCTCGCAGCGACTGGAACAGTTCTTCAATGCCCAAGCCCAACAGAAGAACTTTCGCCCCGAAGACAAGGTTCGCATGGTGGCTGATGACCGCACCAACACGTTGGTGGTGAGTACTTCACAGCGAAGCTTCTCAGTACTTGAGGAACTCTTGAAGCAACTCGACCGGGAAATCCCCGCTGATCTGCGCGAACTCAAGCTGGTGCAATTGGCTCACGCGAGCGCCACACGCCTGGCCCCGCTCATTCAGCAGCTCATGGATTCGCGCCTTGAACGCGTGCGTGCTGCCGAGCCACGCGCCGCCGACTTGCAGAAAGTAACCATTCTGGCTGACGAACAAGCCAATGCGCTGCTGGTTTCCGGTGGCGCCGATGCATTCGATGTCATCAAGGGAATTGTTGCACAGCTTGACACCCTGGAGCGAACCGATGTTGCCCCGCTCCACGTACTTGCCATGAAGCGCGGCAACCTCGATCGCGTTGCTACTGCCGTCAATCAAATCATGGACCGCCGTTACGCAGACATGCCGCAGACCGTGGCCAAGCGTGCGCGTCCCTTGGTGATGACCGACCCACGTTCTAACTGCTTGCTGATTGCCGCAACAGAACCCGATTTCAAGGACATCGAAAGTCTGGTGGCGCGCATTGAGGAGCAACCAACGGACCCAGCAGTTGCCCTTCACGTCATTCCGGTGCAAGGTGTTCGGGTGGAAACTATTGCCCCGCGCTTGCAGACGGTGATGCGCGAACGCATGGCCACGCTCGGTGATACGGCGCGTCCATCGGACCGTATCTCCATTGAGAGCGACCTCGCCACCAACACGCTGATTGTGGCTTCCAGCCACGAGAACGCAGAGATCATCAAACAGTTGATCGATAGCCTGAAATCAGTGGGAAACGACAGCGCGCTCACCCGTGACTTCCAGACAATCCAGTTGAAGAAGAGCCGAGCAACGGACATTGTCCAGTTGCTCGACAACATGTACATCCGCGAAGAGAATCGCCGCCGCGGTAACGACAGCGTGCGCGCCATTGTTGATAGCCGAACCAATGCCGTGATTCTTTCGGGTGCGGGTTCTGACATCACCACCATGAGCAAGATTGTTGGCGAACTGGAAGCAACCAAGCCGCTGGAAGTGGTGGAGATCAAGTACATCCAGCTGAAGAGTGCCAACGTGCTGGAACTCATCAGTCTGATTGACAGCGTCCTCTCTGGCAATTCACTGGCCTCGCGCGGTACTCAGCAGGCCACCATTGTTCGCTATCTCAAGCAAATCCCCGGCGTCGATACCGAGAGCGCGGAAATGGAAATCAACGCCGCGGTACGGCAGTCGATCAGCTTGACTCCGGACATTCGCTCCAACACGGTGATCGTGCGTGCACCCAAGGACTCCATGGACTTGGTTGAGAAGATGATCGAAGACCTTGATCACGATGACAGCTCCGCCCAGAATGTTCGGGTGATTCGCATGGCTCACGCCGAAGCAGAGAGCGTCTTGGAGATTCTGAACGAACTGTTTCGCTTGAAAAAGCAGGGAAACCTGTACGTTCTGAAGCCGCGTGATGGTGGAACACCACCCTCTGCCGATGGCGCAACGCCCGGGACTGCTCCAGAGAATGCGGGGCGGTCCACCACGATTGCTGGACTTGAACTCAACATGGTGCCCGATGAGCGCCAAGAGCTTTCCATTACTGTGGACCCGCGCACCAATAGTTTGCTAGTGAGCGGCACGCCAAACTATCTGAGTGCGGTGGAGAAGGTAGTGAAGGAGTTGGACACGGATCAATTTGGTAACCGCGATCAGCATATTGTTCGTCTGAAGAACGCAACCGCTATCGAGGTGGCAGAGACGCTCACTAAATTTGCGGACGGCGAGCGCAACAAACTGCTGGAGGTGTACGGAAACAATCGGCAAGCTGCCTCCAGTCGTCTGCTTGACGCACAGGTCACCGTCGTTGGCGATCAGAAGTCAAACTCGGTGCTGCTCACCGGCAGCCCGCGTTACGTGGAGAAGCTGAAGGGCGTCATCAAGGAGCTTGACGTTGACCCGCCGCAAGTGTTGATTCAGGTGATGTTGGCCGAAGTGACCTTGGTCGACAACGAGGACATTGGTATTGAATTCTCACGTATCGACTATGGCGATGGCTATTACTCGGCGGGCGGATTTGGCCTGAATAAGACTGGATTTGGCACGTTGCAGCCCAAGGCTCCCGGTCTGGTTGGTCTCGCTCCAGCACTGTTCTCAGGTATCGGAATTCCCAACATCGCCGTGGGCGGACCCGACTTTGATTTGCTGATCAACGCATTGGCATCACAGAACCGCGTGCAGATGCTTTCCAATCCAAGCGTCATGGTGGCGAACAACACGCGTGGTCGTATTCAGGTTGGTGAAACCATTCGAGTTCCTGATGCAGTCACCGTCAGTGCTGCTGGACAGCAGAGCGCAGTCAGTGCGGAAGAAGTGGGCGTCATTCTTGAAGTCACGCCATCGATTAACCCCGATGGATTTGTGAAGATGGCAGTGGAGCCAGAAATCAGTCGACTGAGTAAGCAGACAGTGGACATTTCCGAAAATTTCCGCAGCCCGATTATTGAGCGACGGCGTGCCAACACCACCGTCACGGTCCGTGACGGAGAAACCGTAGTCATCGGCGGTCTCATCAATGATCGCTACGAACGCTCCGACCGCAAGATTCCAATTCTGGGCGACATTCCCATCATCGGCCTAGCGTTCCGGCAAAAGACCGAGACCACCGCCAAGACGGAACTGCTGATCGTCTTGCGGCCGCACGTGGTACGCACGCCGCAGCGCATGCAGCAGATCACCGAGGAGTCGGTCGGTCGTATGTCCTTGCAGCCTGGTCTCAAGGAACAGATTCGTAAGGCAGAACTCAAGGGCACCCAGGGCAGATACAACGATAAGGGCGAGTGGGTCGATCCGATCGGCGCACCATCCGAGGGCCCAGCCGCCGATGGTGACGCGCCGATGCCAACGAACGGCGACTCGACGCTGATCATGCCCGTCACGTCAGAGCCTGGCGAACAAGTCACCACCAAGCAACCCAACGGCAGCATCACCATTGGTCCCAAGTTGCCAGCACCCAGCGCAGAACCTCCGTCACCGACTGATCCGATTACACCAAAGGCACCATGAATTCCTCGCCATACATCTGCCTTGCGCTCGGTGCGTTGCTCAGTCTTACTGGTTGCGAGACTGTTTCCAAGGAAACATCGGACGGTCGTCCCATGCCGCCGCGCGCGCGCGTTCCACAGACGGCTCCGGAGGGCGTGGCGGTCAACGCGATGAGCGTCTTGTATGCACCGAAACCAACCGATAGCGACGCCAACGGTCGCCCCGATCGGCTCAGTATTGAGCTCTACCTCTTTGCGCGGCCGTACCCAACGCCCATTTGGCGCGAGGGAACTTTAAATGTCGCGGCGTATCGCATGGGCACCGCGGGTTCGGCAACGGCGCCGGGCGATCACCCAATGCATGTCTGGAGTATTCCCACGCGCGATCTTGATCTTGGCAGATTTCGCAGCCTGATCGGTGAGGGATATCGATTCCAAGTATCGCTCCTTGATGATGGCGGCAATGATCTCATTAATGGCACGGCCATTGACTTCGTGACATGGTTTCGTCCATCGTCTGGCGCGGCGCCCATCTGGTCGGACGGGGTTCGTTCCATTGCCTTTGAACCAATGGCATCGGGCGAGGTTCGCCAGTAAAAACGAAATCGCCCGGCGATGAACCGGGCGTTCTGTGTGCAATCAAAGAGTCAAACTGGGAATCTAGGATTCGAACCTAGACAAACTGAGTCAGAGTCAGTTGTGCTACCGTTACACCAATTCCCAAATCGTGAACCGAAGATTCTAGCGCGGGCATGTCGCAGGGGGAAGCCGCTGTTCGATGCCGATAAACCCAATATGGACGCTCTTGCAGCGTCCGTCGCACATCGTTTCGGACCGCGATCCGTTAGACGCTCGGGGGCGTAGCGGCAGCCGGCGCAGCACCGGTAGCTGGCGCAGCACCGGTAGCCGGCGCATCACCCGCAGCCGGCGCAGGCTTCGCGTCCGAAGCCGCGGGCGCAGCGCCGCTGGTTGGCGCGGGCATCGGCTGCGGTCGAATGGAGCGACGAACCGCTTCGTCCGCCTGCATTCTTCGCTCAAGGTCAGTGATGCGCGCGCGCGCCCTTGAAAGTTCATCTTGCGTTGCCGGATCCGCAGCCGCGGCCGCCTTCGCCGCAGCGGCGATGCTTGCAGCGTTCGCTGATGCCTTGGCTGCGGCAGCTGTCGCTGCTGCACTTGCCGCTGCTGCAGCCGAGTCAGGCCCGGGTGCACTGGATGCAGTTGCTGGAGCCACAGCGTCAACTTGCCCAACCGCGCGCAACATGTGCTTTGCTTCCCATGGGATGAGCGTGACATCTGCTTCGCGCTTTTGACCCGCGCGAACGACCACAAACTTCACATGTTCGCCTGGCGCAGCGGCGCGAACCACCGCGCGAATGGCTTCCGGCGAAGCGTTGCTTGATCCATTGATTGCCACGATGACATCGTGCGACATGATGCCTGCTTGCTCAAGCGCAAGACCAGGAATGACTTGTGCCACATAGGCGCATTCCGCGCCAGA
>JBDKKN010000197.1:0-2916 GCA_039796075.1 Planctomycetota bacterium
GCAATGCAAATCCAAGCAATCCGTATGCCAAGACACCCAAGCGCATGGGGATGACAAAGAACAGCAACACGGTGGCGTTTGGTGCCAGGTATGCAGCAGCCATGATCACACCAAAGACGCCAGCGGATGCGCCGACCAACATGGTGTTTGGATCATTGAAGAGCAGTCCAGGCAAATGGAACGATGGTCCGAACGCTGCTTGACCGCCGATCGCGAGGCCGTTGAGAATCAGGTACATCAGTGCGCCAGCAATGCCGCACAAGAGATAGAACGCCACATAGCGCTTCTTGCCGAGGTAATTCTCAACCATGCCGCCGAAGAAGAACAGCGTCATCATGTTGAAGAGCACATGATTGAGGTTGGCATGTAGGAATTGGAATGTGACGAATCGCCACGCTTCAAAGCCGGAGACGCCCAATACCGGATCGGAGGCGTACACAGCACGCGCCGTGGAGAAGTATCCAAAGCGGGTGAGCGGTCGTTCCTTGCGGTACTCCACCTCGGCAACGACGTTGTCGCGGCCCAAGACTGCGTAACCGCGCGCCACGCCTGGTGCGACGTCGACTGGCTTGGTGAGTGCGAACTCGCTGCGGTCGATCTGGCGGATTTGTTCCGCAGACGCGCCCGGCATCAGTTGGCTTGCCACCGGCTCGTTGGTCCAGGGCAGAAATCCATCGATCACGAACACTGCCACGCAGATGGCGATGATCCATGTGGTGGCGGACCAACCCGATGCGCGTGCATAGGCAGGTGGCGTTCGAGCGTCGGGTCGGTAGTACGGTCGGTCCTGGATGCCCATAGGTAGAACGGGGGACGATATCGCAAAGCCGTGGCGCGCTGCGGGTGGTTAGCGCTGCGATCCGCCGCGGCGGCGATCGGTGGCGCGCGCAAGCGTGGCGCGCTCGGTTGCGGAGAGTCGATCCGCACCTTCGCGGGCGATCTTTTCCAAGATCAGATCGACTGCGCGGTCTTCAGCGGCACGCGTCTGGCGTTCTTGCTCGGCCGTTTCACGCTCGGCGCGCACCTCGCGCGACTCACGCTCTTCCGGTTCATCGTGATTCCCCATCCATGACGGGCGCGCCGCTGCCACGGAGTCCCCGGCTCGCAGGCGCCACAAGATAAATGCGGCGAAACCGGCGCAAGCAATTGCCACGGTCAGCAGCGTTCCCAGGTCGCGGACGATGGCAACCAGGCCAGCGGTTGACGCCGTGGCGAGCGTGGCAGCCGCCGCAATCCGCGGAGTGTCATATTCGCCGCGCCGGCGCAGGATGAACGCCTCCATGACGCGGCCGCCATCAAGCGGCAACATGGGGAGCAACGCTAAGAGTGCCAATTGCACGCCAGTCCAATGCGCAATCCACAGGGCATCGATCCACCATGAGTGCGGATTACTGAGCCAGGATGCGGAGATTGGGTCCGGAAGCCCTGCGCCAATCCAGTCCCCGGTGATGGTTCCAAGCGTGATTCCCATGGCAGCAAAGGCCACCGCCGAAACCGCAGTGCCCACCGCTGCCGATAGGAGCGCGGCAAGCCAACCCGGTGCAGGATCGATGCCTTGCAGGCTGCCGAGCGGCCACAGGACCACGTCGTCCGCGGAGCCGCCCGAAGCACGCACGACCAACGCTCGCACGAGCTCGCGCAGAAACACCAACACAAAGAGTGCGCCAACCGCCATGCCCACCGTGCTCGCGCCGTGTACCGATGATTCTTCCACCGGTCCGTACGAACCCCGCAACACCACCACCAGCGCGTACACGACGAAGGTGAAATGCACCCGAAAATGGATGCCGGCGATGGGGAACAACGGCAACGACCACGCCAACGGGTTCGCAGCGGATGGTGCCGATCGTTCCCACGTCATGAGCGTGCCTCGCGGGTCATCATGGCGTTGCTCCCGCACCGGAAGCTCCATGTTTCCATAGGGTAAATGCGCCGAGGGTCTTACCGTCAACCAACTCGCCGCGGGTGATCATGCTCTGCAGGTCTGCGACCGATCGAGTGACCACTTCAATTTGCTCACCCACTTCAAGGCGTTGCGGTACGGGCGTGAGACCGGTTGCCTCAAAGACGTACATGCGCTCATCAGCGAACCCGGGACTGGTGAAGAAGACACCAACCGGGCGAATCTGCGCGGCCGTGAAACCAGTCTCTTCTTCCAGTTCGCGCGCCGCCGCCAGTGCCGGGTCTTCACCGGGCTCCAACTTTCCGGCACAGAATTCATCGAGCCAGGCGCCAACAGCCACGCGCCAGTTGCGGATCATGACTAGGCGGCCGTCATCGAGTACCGGAATGACCGTGACGGCGCCGGGATGACGAACAATATCGCGAACGATGACGCGACCGGCGTCGTCGCGGAATGTCACACGCTCAACGGCAAACACGCTGCCCCGGTGGATGGGGGTTCGGTCATAAGCAACACGGGGAGGCGGCAGGCCAGAGGATCCGTCCATGGGTTCACCGGAATCGTACGCGAGTGCCATTGCCGTCCGGCGACGGGTCGGGGATGATGCGCGGATGGAAGTCTTCTGCATGCCAATCGCTCGCCTCGCGGGATGTCGCTCATGATGAACTTTGACGAACGCCCGTCCCGGCGTGACTTTGCGCTGGGCGCGACGGCGATTGGCGCGATTGCGGGCGTTGCCGCCCTGCTCTTGGCGTTCGGGAAACTGCAGCCACTCTTGGAGCGCCGCTTTCCGGTGATTGTGGAAACCAACGGGGCGCAGGGAGTGCGTCCCGGGAGCCTGGTCACGCTGAACGGCGTCACCGTCGGCGCGGTCCGCGACGTAGCGGTTGATCCCGCGTGGCATCCACCCGTGCACATCACTATTGAACTGCGACCCGACGCGCGGGTTCCGGCGGATGCTGACATTCGCCTGTCCGAATCCCTGGTTGGCGGATCGGCGGAAGTGGCGTTTC
>JBDKKN010000198.1:0-7082 GCA_039796075.1 Planctomycetota bacterium
TGAGAAGTCCGGCAGTTGGACGTACGCCCCGTGGGTGCTAACCGGACGAACAGATTCGCCCGAGGCTAAGCGGAACCTTGTGGAGCGCAGCCGTCCGCGTCCGAGGGTCCCGCGCGCAACGAAGGGGGCGGGGGACGGCTCAACTCACTTCGCCGCGCGCCTTCGTACTGGCCCGCATTCGCCTTACGAGGACGGCCGCTGAGCGCGGCCCTGTCCTCTCCGGCGCCTGCGGCCAGGGCACGGGGTTGAGAGCTGCGTGGAATTCACGCCGTTAGTAGGCAGGGTGAGTTGAGTAATGAGTGATCGGCGTGAGTGGCACCCCTTTCTTACCTCACGCATTCCCAGTCGTTGCATACGCTTTACGGATGCGCGTCGTGAGCCTGCTTCCATCTGCCACTGAATTGCTGTTTGCTGCCGGCGGCGGCGATCTGCTGGTTGGTCGCAGCCATGAATGTGACTGGCCGCCAGCCGCAATGCGCGCTCCGATATTGACGAGCGCGCGGATCGCACATACCGCTGGGAGTGCAGACGAGCAAATTACGCCCGTTGACTCTGCCGCTATTGATGCCGCCGTTCGCGCTTCGATTGCCGCCGGTGAATCGCTCTATCACCTTGATGAGCATCTCCTCCGCGAACTGAATCCAGATGTCATCCTCACGCAAGACCTGTGCGACGTATGCAGCATTGACCTGCGCAGCGTCGAGCGCATCGCTCATACATTGCCGCGTGTTCCCAAGATCATCAACTTGAATCCAACCACCGTGTGGCAAGTTCTTGATGACGTACTCACCGTGGGCGAAGCCATCGGGCGCCCCGCGCAAGCGCAAGCCGCCGCAACTGCGTTGCGCGACCGCCTGTGGACTGCAAGTGAGCGCAGTGCGCCATTTGTTGACGGGCCGTCAGTATTGTTTCTTGAATGGACCGATCCACCGTTTGTCGGTGGTCACTGGACACCCGAACTCATTACCCTCGCCGGCGGGCTGCACCCTCTCAATACGGTTGGTTGCAAGAGCCGAGTTGCTACCCCAGCAGACATCATTGCCAGTGCACCCGAACGCATTGTGGTGGCGCCGTGCGGACTTCCGCTAGCAGCTGTCCGTGCCGCGATGCCAGCGCTCGAAAGCACCGAATGGTGGGGGAAACTTCCCGCAGTTCAACGCGCGCGCGCCGCCCATGCACGTGGGGAATTTTCTGATGCAGTCATGCTCGTTGATGGAAATCAGATGTTCAATCGCCCGGGGCCACGACTAGTGGACGCCCTGGAGTGGCTCGCTGCGTGGCTCAACCAACGCCCTGAACATGCACCTGCCGGCTTCCCCGCAGAACCGTGGCAGCCGCGCCACAATTAATAAACTCCACGCTATGAACGATCGACTTACGCACGCGTCGCAAGAAGCGCTTCAGTCTGGTCAAACACTGGCAACCAGCAGTGGTCACGCTGAGTACTCCCCGCTGCACTTGTTGGCCGCACTCACCGCCGATTCTCGGAGCGCAGCATCCAGTGCCTTGGAGCGCGCCGGAATTGATCCGCGTCGTGTTCACGAGGTTGCCCGCGCAGAACTCAAACGCCTGCCCACCGTTGCTGGCACTCAGCCGCGTCCCGGACAGGCGCTTGGTCAGGTCATCACCGAGGCCGAACGACTTGCGCAGGCAATGAAGGACCAATACACCACCGTCGAGCACCTGTTGCTTGCGTTGGCGTCCGCGCAGACCCCGGCCAAGTCCGTACTTACTACGCTTGGTGCCGACCAACGAAAGCTATCGAAAGCAATACAGGAGATCCGCGCCGCAAGCGGGATTACAAACGTGAACGATCCGAACGCCGAAAACACGATGGAGTCCCTCAAAAAGTACGGTATTGACCTGACCGAGCGCGCCAGTGCCGGCAAGCTTGACCCGGTGATCGGCCGCGATGAGGAGATTCGTCGCTGCATGCAGGTGCTGAGCCGTCGCACCAAAAATAACCCCGTCCTCATTGGCGAACCCGGCGTTGGCAAAACCGCGGTAGTTGAAGGACTCGCGCAGCGAATCATCAACGGCGATTGTCCGGAACAAATGAAGGACGTCAAGATCGTCGCTCTTGATGTTGGACAACTGCTCGCCGGTGCAAAGTTCCAAGGCGAGTTTGAGGAGCGACTCAAAGCAGTGATCCGCGAAGTGAGTTCATCGAATGGTCGAATCATTCTTTTCATTGATGAGATCCACACCGTGGTCAGCGCCGGTGCCAATTCTGGAAGCCCGGGCGCCGGACAATTGCTCAAGCCTGCGCTCAGTCGCGGTGAGTTGCGCACTATTGGCGCAACCACCCTTGACGAGTATCGCACGCACATTGAGAAGGACCCAGCATTTGAACGGCGCTTCCAGCCGGTCTATGTTGGAGAACCAAGCGTGCTCGACACCATTGCAATTCTGCGAGGAATTAAGGGCAAATACGAAGCGCACCATAGCTGCCGCATTCAAGACAGTGCTTTGGTAGCCGCCGCACAAATGAGTGCGCGTTACATCGCCGATCGATTCCTGCCAGACAAGGCGATCGATCTGATTGATGAAGCCGCAAGCCGTCTGCGTATTGAAAATGACAGCATGCCCAGTGTGCTTGACGGTGTAAAGCGCCGCTTGATGCAACTGGAGATTGAACGCGAAGCGCTCAAGATGGAGAAGGATCAGGAGAGCAAGGACCGCGCCAAGAAGACCGAAAAAGAAATTGCCGACCTGAAGGAAGAGGATCGACGGCTGACTGCGCAGTGGCAGGCTGAGAAGAAGGATCTTGATCTTGTCAACAACGCGCAGAAACAAATCGAAGACAAGAAAGTGGAAGCCGATCAAGCGCAGCGCGCCGGCGACTTTGAAAAGGCGGCGCGTATTCTGTATGACGACATCAAGAAGCTTGAGGCTTCGCAGAAATCTGCCCAAGAGAATCTGCAGAAGCGCATGGCTTCTGGCGACATGCTGGTCCGGGAAGATGTGGACCCAGACGCCATTGCCGCTGTCGTCAGCCGCTGGACTGGTATCGCTGTTTCCAAGCTAGTAGAGAGCGAAAAACAGAAGCTCCTACATATTGAAGATGACTTGCGCAAGCGCGTTGTTGGCCAGCCGGAGGCGGTTGAAGCAGTGGCCGAAGCGGTGCGCCGCAATCGCGCAGGGCTTGGTGAATCAAGCCGCCCGATTGGTTCGTTCCTGTTCCTTGGCCCAACCGGTGTCGGCAAGACCGAGTTGTGCAAGGCACTTGCTGAGTATCTCTTTGATACCGAAGCCGCCATGGTTCGCATCGACATGAGTGAGTTCATGGAACAGCACTCCGTGGCTCGGCTCATTGGCGCGCCTCCTGGATATGTTGGTTACGAAGAAGGTGGGCGCCTCACCGAGGCAGTGCGACGCCGTCCGTATTGCGTGGTGCTGTTTGATGAATTTGAAAAAGCGCATCCCGACGTCAGTAACGTCCTATTGCAAGTGCTTGATGATGGTCGGCTCACTGATGGTCAAGGCCGCACCGTGGACTTCACCAACACCATCATTGTCATGACCTCCAACATTGGTAGCCATGTCATCATGGAGCTCAGTGAGAAGGGTGAAGCTGATGCAATGATCGAAGCACATGTGATGAATGAAGTGAAGAAGCACATGCGCCCCGAGCTCATCAACCGCATCGATGAGCAAGTGATCTTCCACCAACTGACCCGAGCGGACCTGTCCGGAATTGTGGAAATTCAGCTGACAAACCTGCGTCGCCGCCTGGAAGAACGCAAGATCACTCTCAACATCACTCCGGGTGCCATTGAAGCGCTTGCCAATGAGGGCTACGACCCGCAGTTCGGTGCGCGTCCGCTCAAGCGGGTCATTCAACAGCGTTTAGAGAATCCACTGGCCACACAAATCCTGAGCGGCAAGTGCCCGCCCGGCACAACAGTGACGGTGAAGTACGAAGGCAAGAGCTTTACATTCAGTTGATGACTGCGGAACAACGAGCAATGTGCGCGCGGTAACCGGAGGCTCGCGCGGTGACCGTCGGCATTGACCGTACATCACCACGCGCCGGCGCTCGCCCGCGATCACCATCATCCGCGCCAAGCCACGCACGCCTTATTCCACCGTCACACTCTTCGCCAAGTTGCGCGGCTTGTCAACGTCCTTGCCGCGCAACACCGCAGCGTGGTACGCGAGCAATTGCAGCGGCACCACCGTGACCAGTGGCTGCAACATTTCGGGGACATCAGGCACGTAGAAGACATCTTCAGCCATGCTCTTGATGTGCTCATCACCTTCAGTTGCCACCGCAATCACGTGTCCGCCGCGGCTGCGCACTTCCTGAATGTTGGACAGCACCTTCTCGTACTGGCTGTTACGCGTAGCAACAAACACGCAGGGCATGCCGTTGTCAATCAACGCGATCGGTCCATGTTTCATCTCTGCGCTGGGCATGCCCTCTGCGTGGATATAACTGATTTCCTTGAGTTTCAGTGCGCCTTCCAAGGCCACCGGGTAGTTCACGCCGCGGCCCAAGAACAGCCAGTTCTCACGTTCCATGTACTTCTCAGTGGAACGACGAATGTGTTCGCTCTGTTGCAGAATGCGCTGAATGTGCGCGGGGATCGCTTCAAGGTCACGCAGCGCGGAGGACACAAATTCCTGACTCAGCAAGCGGCGTCGTCCGATGTACAGGGCCAGCATCGCTGACACCATGACTTGACCAACAAACGCCTTGGTGCTGGCTACGCCGATCTCCGGACCGACACGTAAATAAATGCCTGCATCGGTTTCCCGTGAAATTGAACTGCCCACCACGTTGATCACACCGAGCGCCATCGCGCCGCGCGCCTTCGCCTCTTGCAGCGCCGCCAATGTGTCCGCCGTTTCGCCGCTCTGGCTCACTGCCACAACAACGGTGCCTTCGCTGACAATCGGATTGCGATAGCGGAACTCACTTGCAAAGTCCCAGTCCGCGGGAATCTTGGCCCACTCTTCCATCAGGTAACTGCCGATCATCGCTGCATGCAGCGCGGTGCCCTGACCAATCATGGTGATGCGGCGGCTTGAAGCCAACGCGCGTGCGTGATCGCCGATGCCACCAAGAACGATCTGCCCAGCGCGGTGATCCACGCGACCCTGCAAGGTGCGGGTCAGCGCCGCAGGCTGCTCAAAGATTTCCTTGAGCATGAAGTGTTCGAACCCACCGAGTTCGATCTCGGAAAGATCCATCTCCAAAGCACGAATCTTGGCATCGATCGTGACGTTGTCAATCGTGCTGGTGCGGAATGAATCGGTCGTCAACTTAGCAACCGTGTAGTCATCAAGCGTGAACGCCTGATTGGTATGTGCCACAATCGCACTCTGATCACTGGCTACCACGTATTCATCACTACCCACGCCAACCATCAGCGGACTGCCCTTGCGCGCAACCACCAACACGCCTGGCTCCTTCTCGCACATGCAGCAGATGGCATACGCGCCGGTCACTTCGCGGAGCGCGGCTTGCACCGCGTGTTCAAGATCGCCCTGGTAGAGCTCACCAATCAGGTGCACCAAGACTTCAGTGTCCGTCTGGCCTTGGAAGACGTGCCCCTTATCAGTGAGGTAAATCTTGATGGACGCGTAGTTCTCAATGATGCCGTTGTGGACCAACGCAATGCCGTGTCCCTTGATGGGGTCGTCACAATGCGGATGCGCATTGACCTCGGTCACGCCACCGTGGGTCGCCCAGCGCGTGTGCGCAATGCCGACGCCGCCGTCAAACCCGCGCTTGCCCTCGATCAGCTCCTCCAAGACCCGGACGCGACCGACGCTCTTAGCGATCTGGATCTTGCCGGTCTTGTTCTGAACCGCCACGCCGGCCGAGTCGTAGCCGCGGTACTCGAGGCGCTTCAGGCCCTCAAGAAGGAGTGTGGTAGCTGGTTTCTTGCCGATGTATGCAACGATGCCGCACATGTTCGAGAGGCTCCTGACCGAAGTGGCCGGCTTCCGCGAGTGTCGCGGGGTGCGCCGGAGTGGATATTGTCGGCGAGACCGACCGACTACGATCGCATACTTGCACAGTTCTTTGCTCAACATTTGCTCAGAGTGGACACAATTCATTGCCTGACAACCGTTTCAATCATTCCGATACACCCCCAACAACGGACGCTTCAAAGGCGTCGTTTCGCGCGTGGGCCCGGCAGGCATCGAAGCATCAGGCAGACCATACCTACGGCATTAGTGGGCAATTATGTGGCGATATTGTTCCGATCTTACGCGATCATGCGACGATCTCCGCTGAATCAACCCGCCGTCGGGTCATGCTTTATGTGCCGATCCGTGGCGAAATTGACCCGATCATGCTTGCATCATGGGCGATCTCCGCCGATTGGGACCTCTGTGTCGGCTGGGGCTCGAGCCGTTCCGCCATCCTCCAGCCCGTCGGCGTGCACCCAGAGTTCGTCGCCGGCGGCACATGGCACCGCGACCAGTGTGAGCCCGACGCCTGGGACATGCCCGTCCCCCGCGCCCATGCCCCGATTCGCACCGCCACTCTGACCGCCGTGATCGTCCCCGGCCTCGCCTTCGACCGGCGCGGGCACCGGCTCGGCCGAGGCGCGGGTGTCTACGACCGATTCCTCGCAACCCTTGCGCCGCACACCCTGCGTATCGGAGTCATCCCGGACGGGCAACTGGTCGACGCATTGCCCACCGAACCGCACGACGTTCCCATGCACTTTGTGGTCACCGAGAAACAGGTCATCGCCGCCGCCACTCTCGCGCCGTAAACCACCACTGGCCCAATCCCCGCGACGCTCAGAAACCCGCGCAATCACTGCGGCAAATTGTGGCACAATGCCGATGTCACAAAGATGCGCGGCATTGGACGCCGCGCTCCCGTTCGCACCGCTTGCACACGAGGTCAAGGATGACCCTTCCCAGCCAGTCGCCCCGTTCCCACTCGCCTATTTCTTCTGGTGCTCGCAATGCCCAGGGGATGCGTTCGCTGTTCATCGCCGTTGCGGCGATTGGACTTGGCGGCGCTGCTGCAGGATGGTTCCTGACGCACAAGAGCGAAAGTCCGGAGGTGAAATCCGAAACCGCTGCAGCCATCACTGATCCGCTGAACGCCG
>JBDKKN010000199.1:0-4649 GCA_039796075.1 Planctomycetota bacterium
CTCGGGCGAAACTGTTCGTCCGGTTGGCACCCACGGGGCGTACGTCCAACTGCCGGACTTCTCAGTTTCACACGCCGCTTACCGAGGATCCCGTGCTCACTGCGGGGGCTCGAACACGGAAGGCGCGTGGATGCCAGGGACTGGAACCTGCTCCTCTAGCCACAGGCGTCTAGGAAAGATTTTTTGGGGCGCAGCGCAGTCAGAACCGCGCTTTTTCACTCACGGTGAAAATCTCAAAAAATGCATGATGGGTGGGGGGGGGGAATTACGTTCTTGTATGTGGAGCGTGAAATCATCCGCAGTTAAAGCCTACAAATGATCAACGCAATTCAAGAAGCGCTTGCCCCGGTGGGGCAGCCGTTTGTAACAACCGCGCCGACGGTTTCGGCGATCTCATGTCTACACGGGAGTGTGGGCACAACCGGGCGAGAGCCCAGCATGGAGTTTCAGATGCGAAACAAGACTTTCATTTCTTCGATGGTTGGTGTTGCTGCGGCCGTGGCCGGTTCAGCGAATGCGGCGATCGTGACGTCATTGTCGCCTGACGTAGTGGACGTATCGACCCCGTCCGGTGCAAACACTGACCTCTTCATCTTTGCGTCGGGACAGTGGGCAGGCAATGTGGGTGAGACGCCGATTGCCGGATTCGCTAACGTATCCAACGATGCCAGGGGGCGCTACGCCACGGCCTCATACACCTCCGGGAGCGATGGCAACTTTACTGAAGGCGCGTCGTTCATCTTCCAGCTGTACGGTCAGAGCGTCGCGACCGCAGCGTCCGGTACGGCGAACCGCTTCAGTACTCAGACGAACACCGTCAACAAGGTCGCATCGGGCTTCGCGATCGATGGATCGCTGGGAGCGCTGGCCAGCGCCGGTTCCAGTGGCTGGGCGGCAACGAGCTCGACCTTGAATCTGGGGTTTACGTACTACCGCAACTCAGCTAACCCCTTCACGGTCAGCGGCACTACCTATGCTGCCGGTACCTACACCGGCGGTCAGTTCTACGGCCAGTCCGGCTACTTCGGGTTCCGGTTCTCCACCGATGGCGGCACGGACTGGAACTACGGCTGGGCGTTCGGAACCGGCGGCTCTGGCTACGGTGCGCCTGGATTCGAGATGAGCCAGTGGGGCTACAACACCGTGGCCAATCAGGGCATTGCGGCGGGTGCCGTTCCCGCCCCCGGCGCACTCGCGCTCCTCGGCGTTGCTGGTCTCGCCGGTGGCCGTCGCCGTCGCGCCTGACATCACTCTGCGCTCCACGCTAGCCCCGGCCAGCGTCCACACTCCACGCCCCCATGCGCACCCGCGCCTGGGGGCGTATGTGCGTTGGCGCACTCCAACATCCGCAGTCTGTTGATCTCCGCCATCGCACCCTGGCCGCAGGCGCCGGAGAGGACAGGGCCGCGCTCAGCGGCCGTCCTCGTAAGGCGGATGCGGGCCAGTACGAAACCGTGATGCAACAACGCACCCAAGCAAGAAGTCGTGATGCCTCAACGCGATCTCTGGCCGCAAGCGCCGGAGAAGACAGGGCCGCGCTCAGCGGCCGTCTTCGTAAGGCGAATGCGAGCCAGTACGAAGGCGTAACACCTCAACGCGATTTCACTCAGCGCCGACCGCGGCTCCCGCCACGCGGTGCAGGTCGTGCCGATGGAAATGCATGTGCGCGCGGATGCGGCTTCGCTCCATCATCGCCGCGCGTTTGAGGCGCAGCTTTCGCAGGCGCCGCGCCGAACTCGCCGTTTGATGATCGCGCAACCTTCGTCTTCGCGCCGCCGCGTCCTTGCGCAGGCCCGCCGCGGCCCCTGCCTTCGGACTTGCCTTCAGACTTGCCGTCGGACGCGCCTTCAGACTGGCCCTTCGACCAACCCTCAGACTTCGGCGCAGCCTTGCCGCCGCTACTGCCTCCGCTACTGGCGCGCCCGCCACTGCCGCCGCGTCCGGATGATCGCCCGCCACCGCCCGCTGCCGGACGTCGCGGTGAATGCGGATGCTCGCGCCGTGGGGCGTGCGCCTCTGCGGCGTCATTGATTGCACTGAGAACCGTCAGCCCCTCAGGAAGCGGTGCCACCGGCACAGCCTTACCGAGCAACTTCTCAATGGCCTTCAATGCACCACGCTCTGCAGGTTCGCAGAACGCAATCGCAATACCAGTAGCGCCCGCGCGACCGGTGCGGCCGATGCGATGCACGTAGCTCTCGGCTTCCACTGGGATATCGAAGTTAATCACGTGACTGATGCTGTCCACGTCAATGCCGCGCGCGGCAACGTCAGTGGCCACCAAGACGCGCGTCTTGCCAGCCTTGAAAGCATCGAGCGCGCGTTGGCGCTGGCTCTGGTTCTTGTTTCCGTGAATGGCAGCGGCGTCAATTCGCGCGCGAATCAAGCGCTTCATGACGCGATCGGCGCCGTGCTTGGTGCGGGTGAAGACCACCACACTGGTCATGTCGTTTGATTCAAGCAAACGCTCAAGCAATGACTGCTTGAGGTCACGCGACACGTGATGGACGCGCTGTTCGATCTTGGGGGCAGCACTGGCAACCGCAGCAACTTCCACGCGGACTGGATCAACCAACAGCGAATCCGCCAGGTGGCGAATTTCTTTGGGCATCGTTGCGGAGAAGAGCATCGTCTGGCGCTTCTTGGAAACCATCGCAGCGATCGAACGGATTGGCTTGATGAATCCCATGTCAAGCATGCGATCGGCTTCGTCAAGAACCAAGATGTGTACTTCGCTGAGATTGCAGTGACGCTGTTGAACCAAATCAAGCAATCGTCCGGGGGTTGCCACCACAATGTCAACGCCATTTTGCAACGCGCGTACCTGTCCAGCTTGTCCAACTCCGCCGTAAATCACGGCAGTCCGGCACGCCGCGTGGCGACCGTATACGGCCAGGCTCTCAGCGATTTGCACCGCCAACTCGCGCGTTGGTGCAAGAATCAGCGCATGCGGCCGACCGGAAGTCCGTGCCCGCTTCGGAGCGTGCGCGGCATCGGCGCCGAGCTCGCCAGCTACTTCCAAGCGTTGGATCAGGGGCAGGCAGAAGGCAGCGGTCTTTCCGGTGCCGGTCTGGGCGGAGCCCAAAATATCGCGACCCTCGAGAGCGGGTGGGATGGCCTTTGCTTGGATTGGGGTGGGAGTTTCGTACCCCTCCTCGGCGAGTGCGCGGAGAAGTGGGGCTGCCAGACGAAGTGATTTGAATGCCATGAAGGGTCAGAAGATACGCGCAAATGCACGTTGACGCATCAAGATTGTCCGGAATCAGCCGCACACGCTCGCCTATGCGCATTCTGGGTGCGCCAGTGTCATTTACGGAACATTCCGCAACGATCGGTAACCGGAACTTTCACTAATTAGCGCTTCTTCTATTGGATTGTCGGTACGTCCGCGCTACGCTTTCGCTCCATGACTGTCACCGACCTACCTAAGGCACCGAGCAATCTTCCGCACGCGCACCACGATATCGATGAGCATGATGATGTTCACGTGCTCTACAGCCACGACCATGAGCCCGTGGGCGAAGTCGGCAACAACGTAAAGATTCTCACGCTGATCGCGGTGGTGGTTCCACCGGTGGTACTTGCCGTAGCAATTTGGTACGCATGGGGTGGCTACTTCTCATGGACAGACCTGACGATGATGATCGTCGGTTACTTCATGACTTCGATGGGCATCACCATCGGTTACCACCGTCTCTACACACACAAGTCATTCGAGGCGTCGGCTCCCGTTGCGTGGGCTGCGGGCATCTGCGGTTCCATGGCAGTGCAGGGCCCGCTCCTGTGGTGGGTCACTACGCATCGTCGTCACCATCTGCATTCCGATGACATTGAAGATCCGCATTCACCGCACGCTGGTCGCCAAAAGGGGATCATCGGTTGGGTCCGCAGTTTCAGTCACTCGCATGTTGGCTGGCTCTTCAGTAACGACGACATTGCATCAAGCGTCAAGAAGTATGCCCCCGATGTCGCGGCTGATCCGCGTGCACGGGCGATCAGCAAGTTCTTCCCTCTCTGGGTTCTCATGGGATTTGTTGTTCCTGCAGTGATCGGTGGGTTGGTTGATGGCGGCTGGAAGGGCGCGTTCCTTGGATTTATCTGGGGCGGCGTCATTCGTATGTTCTTGGTTCACCATGCCACGTGGAGCATCAATTCCGTGTGCCACATTTGGGGATCGCGTACGTACCGCTCTGGCGACCATAGCCGTAACAATCCGATCATGGGCATTCTGGCCATGGGCGAAGGCTGGCACAACAATCATCACGCGTTCCCAGCGAGCGCGCGTCACGGTCTGCAGTGGTGGCAGTTTGATCTGAGCTGGATCACCATCCGCTCGCTCGCTGCAGTCGGTCTCGTCAAGCGCATTCGTCTCCCTGGCGCTGAGCGCATGGCTGCGAAGCGAATTGGCCGCGCAGTGGCTTGAATTCACTGAATTTCGACCGAATTGTCTTCCATGCATAGTGAAGCATCCGCCTCCGCTATCGGTGTGCCCGCCATGGGTCCCGTCCGCGAGGTGTGGTCGCTTGCGTGGCCCACCGTAGTCACCATGCTCTCCTACACGGTGATGCAGTTTGTGGACGCGGTGATGGTGTCACAGGTTGGTCCGATTGAAGTCGGCGCGCAGGGCAACGGCAGCGTGTGGAGTTGGG
>JBDKKN010000200.1:0-2527 GCA_039796075.1 Planctomycetota bacterium
ACGCTCACGCCAAGTGCCGCAAGAAGCGTCACGCCATCGGCAACCGGACGTTGGCGCATGCGCGCACTGCCGTCAATGGTGACTGGCGCGCGAGCAAGCACGGCCGCGGCCATCATGAATCTCGTGGGGGTTCCACCGTCGCCAAGGTTGATGTGTACGGGAATAGAAGCAGCAAATCGACCGCCGCACCCGTGAACATGCACGGAATCGCCGGTCACTGTGATCGAACAACCGAGCGCTCGCAGCGCTTCGATCAAACCGTCCGTATCGTCGGAACGCAACGCGCCGTGCAACACTGACACGCCGTCGGCAAGTGCCGCCAGAATCAGAGCGCGATTGGTGATGCTCTTGGAACCAGGAACGCGGATCGAAGTGCGGAGGGGACCACCGGCGCGGGGGACGGGAAACGGATCCGGAAGCAAGCCAGCGCCGCTATTCGCCTCGGCGCGGCCGTGCGCACCAGCGCCGCCGTTCGCCGCACTACCGTTCGCCCCGCCGCTATTCACTCGCCCTGTCCAGCGTCCGCGGCGCGGAACACCGCCACGATGTCTTCAATGGGAATCACAAACAGCCGGTTGTCGCCTTCAAAGTCCACGGGGACGCCGTGCTTGGGGTTGAAGAGCACACGGTCGTACTGCTCGATGGGGTAATTTTCATCCTTGGCCACCTCGGCAGAAATAGCAACTACCCGGCCGGTGATGGTGGGAATCTCCAGCCGGTCCGGCAGGTGAATACCAACTTTGGTGATCTTCTTGTCCTCGTCCTTGCGGATGAGAACTCGCTTTCCGATGGGTTCAACCGTCTCCAGGCGAGGATTACGTGAGGTGCGCGGCATGAGCAAATGTTATACCGCCGGGCGGGATATCATTCCCCCAATGACGACCGCCACTCCACAAACCGAGCACCGCGCCGCCACGGGCACCGATCCGTTGGCCTTGATTGACGTCGACCACGTTCGCTTCTACGTCGGGAATGCCAAGCAATCCGCGTTTTTCTATGCGTCGGCGTTTGGCTTCCAAGTGGAGCAAATCCGCGACCTGACCACCGGAAGTCGTGAGTCCGCGCAGTACCTCCTGACGCAAGGCAATATTCGCTTCATCCTTGAGACTCCACTTTCCAAGAATCACCCTGCGTCGGCAGAACTTGCCAAGTTTGGCGACGGCATCAAGGACATCGCATTCAACGTCTTTGACGCGGAGGCAGCATGGAAAGCCGCTGTGAAAAACGGTGGCGAGAGCGCCTATGAGCCGGTGACTACCAGCGATGCGCACGGAACCGTGACCACTGCGGGCATCAAGACCTATGGACGCGCAGTGCACACCTTCGTCAGCCGCACTGGTGAGTACGCGCTGCCCAAGATCAAGCAAGGTGCCACGTTCATGCCTGGTTTCCGATCCATCGGACCGTTCGCGTTGAATGAGTACAACAAGCAGCACCCATGCGGTCTCAAGTTTGTTGATCACGCGGTTGGCAATGTTGAAGAAGGCAAGATGAACACGTGGGTGGACTGGTACGCAAACGTACTGGGCTTCCAGATGTTCAAGCACTTTGATGACAATGACATCTCCACGGAATTCTCAGCGCTGATGTCCAAGGTGATGGCCAGCGGTAATCAGCTGATCAAGTTCCCGATCAATGAGCCGGCGGCTGGCAAGAAGAAGAGCCAGATTCTTGAGTACTTGGAGTGGCATGACATGACTCCGGGCGTTCAACACTTGGCACTGCGCACCGATGACGAAATTGCCAGCGTTGCTGAGTTGCGGCGCCGCGGCGTTGATTTCTTGAACATTCCAGAGTCGTACTACAAGGGCGTTTGGGCACGCGTTGAAGCCATGCTCAAGCAGCACGGGCATGCCGGCGTGAAGGAAGACCACGCGCGCATCAGGGATCTGGGCATCTTGGTTGACGCTGACGATGAGGGCTACCTCTTGCAGTTGTTCTCCAAGCCGCTGCAGGACCGACCAACGTTGTTCTTTGAAATCATCTGCCGACGCGGCAGCCAAAGTTTCGGTAAGGGCAACTTCAAGGCGCTCTTTGAAAGTCTTGAGCTGGAGCAGGAGCGTCGCGGGAATCTCTGATCCCGTGCAGCATCGCCGTATCGCCATCATCATCGCCGCGTCCAGTGTGCTGGGCGCGGCGATATTTATCGTGCGCGGCGCGATCGTGGACCGCGCTGCTATTGATACTGCGAGGAGTGACTTGCAGGCAGTGCAACAAGACGTTGCAGCAACGCGCGTTTCGTCGGCATTGGAGCACCTGCGTTCGGCAGTACTTCTCTGCCAACCAGCGCTCGATGCATCCTGGGTAAACCATGCCTGGTCACGCACGGTTCGACGCGCTGAACTGCAATCGTTGCGATTGGAATTGGAGCAAGCGGTGGCAGCCGTCGAGGACGCTGTACGCGCGCGAGCGGTACGAGCGGACCGGCTCCGAATTCTGCGCGATGATGTCGATCGCGCCAGCGACAGCACTGAACTGGCGGCGATCGACGCGCGGCGCTCTGAAATTGCTGCGCAACTGGCACTTG
>JBDKKN010000201.1:0-4042 GCA_039796075.1 Planctomycetota bacterium
CTCGGGCGAAACTGTTCGTCCGGTTGGCACCCACGGGGCGTACGTCCAACTGCCGGACTTCTCAGTTTCACACGCCGCTTACCGAGGATCCCGTGCTCACTGCGGGGGCTCGAACACGGAAAGCACTTGCATGCCAAGGATTGTGGAACGTCATGATCTGGCCGCAGGCGCCGGAGAGGATAGGGCCGCGCTCAGCGGCCATCCTCGTAAGGCGGATGCGGGCCAGTATGCAATCGTGTTGCATCAACGCCCCAGCACAAACCCGCAATGCCTCACCGCCGACCCATTCCCCAACTCAGGGTTTGACAATCTCAGTGACTTTCGTCCCATCCGCCTTACGAAACGTCACTTCGAACTGCCCACCGCGCGCGAGCGGTAGCACGGCCTTGCCGTCCGCGCCCGCCGTTCCGCGTGCGACCAATTCACCCGCCCACATGACTTCGATGTTCGCCGCACCACCACCAGGCACCGTCACCGGATGTTCCACTGCGTCCGTATAGAAGCGCGTGATGTTCACGGCCGGTACGTATTCAATCTCAAACGCCCACACTAACGGATACTTCGTGTTGGTCGGCCGCCACACGGCTGCATAGACCGCGTGCACCCAATCGTCCGGGTCGGTTTCGGTCAGGCAACGTTCTTGCACCCAGTCCACGCCGCGCGGATCACTGCCCGAGTCGCCGACGTTGTACCAACGGTTCCACCACACTTCTACCCAGTTGTGGTTTCCCTGCACCTTCTTCCACGCTGGGCAACCCACCATGCGCGCCGGAATTCCGCACGCCCGACACGCATCGATCACCAAGATGCTCAGCCCGGTGCAACTGGCGTAGTTGAGCTCCATACTCTCATACGGCGATTGATCGGGCTTCTTGCGCTTGGTTGCGTGGAAGTGCACGTTGAGCGCGTCAGGCAGATGATCGTTGATCCACTTGGTGGCGTCGATCGGATCTTTGAATTTCCATGCCTCCTTGGTGAAGCGATCGAAGAAATCTTGGCGCCAATCATCACGGCGCTCGTTGACATTTGCGTACGGAAGCACGTACTGGCGGAAGATGGACTCCGGGATGTCCTTGCCCCATGGAGCCTCCAGCCGCGCGCGTTCCGCGAGGCGCACGTTCGTTACTAAGAACTCAGCCTTGAGCGCCCTCAAGTCGATCTCCGGCATGGTGGCGATCAGCCATTCCATGTCGGCGCGGTACGCGGGCTCAATAGACTCGATCGCGCGCTTGAGCTCAGCAACGTTGTCACCAGCGCGTTCGAGCGAACGAGCAAGGTCAGGTTGCGACTCAGCGGGTGTGCTTGATGTTTGCGCTGGCGGAGCGGGAGATGCGCTCGGCACCGGAGCGGATGCCGGTGGCGCGTTCGAGGCTGCGGTCGGCTGCGTCTGCAGCACAAGTACGAGCAGGGCAATGATCATGCCCGGATCCTAAGAGATCCAGAATTGACCAGGTTGAAGTAAGGACGCGTAAGCGACAGACAGTGGTCAACGTCAGCCGTTTATGCGGCTACGCAAATTGGGGACAGTGGTGAACGGCACCTATTTAACGGGTATCCAGCGCCTATTTACCAACTGCGTTTGCCGCGGCGGCCTTGCTTGTATTTGGAGCGATCGCGGCCCTTTCGGCCTCGTTCGCCTTGGCCCGGGGCAAATCCTCCACCGTCGCGCGGAGCAGATCCAGGCTTCTGCTGACGGATGTTGGTGAGATCGCGCGGACTCAAGTTGTCCAGATCCTTGCGCGGTGAAAGCTTGGTGACGGTGAGGTCCATCTTCCGTGCCGCTAGGTCAATCATGGCAATCGTGACTTGCACGCGGTCGCCAAGACCGATGGACATTCCACTGCGCGGTGCAACCAAACGGCCAGTCAGTTCATTCAGAATCCAGTGGTCGGCGCGCGTCATGCCTGCAGGCAATTCACTGACACGCGCGGCACCCTCGGCCAGCACTTCTTCAAGGCTCAAGAACACCAACGAAGTACCGCTGAGCCCGGTGACCAACGCATCAAACGTATCTGCCATGCGATGCTCTTTGAGATAGCTCAACACCAGGAAGGTGCGCAGGTCGCGCTCGGCTTCCTCAGCGTTACGCTCCGTCTCGCTGCAGTGCATGCCGATCCGCACCAGCGTGCTTTCATCAATCACGCGGTCATCCGCTTCAAGTCGATGCGCCAAATCGCGACGCTTCTTGCCGCCGGTCTTGGTGCCGTTCTCAGTTGCATCTAAGTACGCAGCAAGCGCGCGATGCACGGTGAGATCGGGGTAGCGGCGAATCGGACTTGTGAAGTGTGCGTAGTGTTCGCTGGCGAGCGCGTAGTGGCCAACCAGCGCCGGCGAATAGGTGGCCTTGGACAGCGTGCGCAGCACTGCAAAGTGAATGGCGCGCGCGGCCTCGCCCTCAGCAGTGGCTTGCAACAACGCCTGCAAATCACGGCGGGTTGGTTCTTCCGGCAGGCGGAATTTGGCAATACGCGCAAACGTGCGCAGCGTTTCCATGTCGCCAAATGTTGGCTCCGGATGGATGCGGCGCAGGAGCGGCAGCCCCAAGTCACTGAACGTGCGTGCCAACGCTTCGTTGGCTTCCACCATGAACATCTCGATCAGTGTGTGGGTGAAACTGGTGTCTTCACGCTCAACACCCTTGACATGTCCCGCGTCATCAAACAGCAGGTCAACATCAGGAAGATTCAGCGCAATCATGCCATCGGAACGGCGACGCTCGCGCAGTAAATTTGCCAGGCGATTAGCGAGGTGCAGCGCGTCAATGACTTCCATATCGCATTCGGTTTCAGTCTTCGCGTGCGCGCGCGCCTTGACAAGGTCGCCGTCAATCACGGCCTGCGCTTCAATGTAAGTGAGTCGCTTGCGGCTGCAGATCACCGTACTTGAGAGCCGATGCGAAACGGGCTTGCCGTGCGAGTCGAAAGTAATGAACACACTCTTGCAGAATCGATTCACGCCTTCTTGCAAACTGCAGATGCCGTTCGAAAGACTTTCTGGAAGCATGGGGATGACTAGGCGCGGCAGATACACACTGTTGCCGCGTTCGCGCGCGCCCTCGTCGAGCGTGCTGCCGGGTTTCACCCAGTGCGCTACGTCGGCGATGTGCACGCCAAGTTCCCAATCACCGCGCACGGCATCGTGCTGAAGACTGATGGCGTCGTCAAAGTCGCGCGCATCCGGCGGGTCGATGGTGAATACCAACTTCTTGGTGAGATCCTCGCGGTCTTCCCACGGACCAGTGGATTCAAGGTCAAACCGACGCGTTGCTTCGCGCGCCTCGTCAACCGCTTCTTCCAGGAACTCGGTCTTCAGTTGGAATACATCGATCACCGCGCGCGTTTCCACGTCCGGTCGTCCCGCTTCACCAAGCACTTCGGTGATCACGCCTTCTGCATAATCAAGGTCGGTGGGGTAGCGGATGATTTCAAAGACCACCTTGTCGCCAGCCTTCGCACCCTTGGCACCCGCGTCGCGAACCACCACCGGATCGCGCAGTGATCGGCCATCGGGAACAACCAGCCATTCGCGCCCAGACTTCGTCAGCGTTCCTGCGAAGCGCTGCTGGCCGCGTTCGAGCACTTCAATGATGCGTCCGGTTGGTCCTTCTTGCGCACCGGTCCCGCCGCGGGTCATTGGATGGCCACCACCCTTGCGCAACACCTTGGCGCGCACGCGATCGCCGTTCAACGCGTCCTTGGTTTGGCCAACAGGAACGAAGAGATCACCTTCACGCGTCGGATGATCCGGCACCACAAATCCGAAGCCGCGCGGATTGAGCTTGAGCTTTCCTTCGACCTCTTCCTTGTAGCGCGGCAGCCGCAGCTTTCCATCAGGCCCGACTTCCAGGCGGCCTTCCGCGGTCAGCCGTTCAACAGCGCCTGCAAACGCCTCGGCGTCGTCAGTGCTGACACGCATCTGCTTCCTCGCCTCGTCGATGTCGACGGGGCGATAGTTGTCATAGGCCAGATGGTCTTCAATGCGCTGGATGAATCGGAGTGGCACGCAGCAAGGTTACTTGCACGGTCTAGCGCAGACCACGCCG
>JBDKKN010000202.1:0-38371 GCA_039796075.1 Planctomycetota bacterium
ACAACCGCGCTGAGAGTCTCGCTGGCATGATTGGTCGCATCGACACGGGTGTAACCCTTCAATCCGGCAACACTCTTGGAAGCGTTGGAACTGCGAATGCCGCCTACGGCATCTGGTGCGGACACATCGTGGTGGTTGGAACGGGCATGCTTTCGCATGACATCGTTCAGGGCAACATCCTCTGGTCTGCTTCCATGTCCATCAAGGACGGTGTGACTGGCGCCACTGACCAGCGCATCAGCACCTTTGCTGCACCAGCCCCAGGCGCACTTGCGCTCCTTGGCCTCGCCGGCTTCGCATCGCGTCGTCGTCGCGCCTGAATGATTGCATACACACTCCGGATCAACGGGGGTCGGCCACACTGGCCGACCTCCGCATCCGACTGACTGAGGGAAGAGCGTGAGCATGATGTCATCGTGACATCGTGACATCGTGCCACAGGAGAGACGCCAGCCGCACGCAGTGATGTTGTGTGCAGATTGGCGGGAATGTTTAGACCCGCCCAGCGGGAAGAGGATCCAGAAATGAAGATTGCAGCACTTACTATCGTTGGAACTGCTTCGCTTGTGGCTTCGGCCAATGCAGGTTTCCTTGGATTTGTCGCCTCCGTCCACACGGTTGGTTCGTACACCGTGATCGACGTCTTTGCAGGCGTTAGCAATGCCAGTGACAAGTTCCTGAATGTCTACAACTCGAATATCTCAACCTCGCTCAGCGGGGGCTTCTACCAAAGCGGTGGGCAAGCCACCAAGACGTGGAAGCCGAATACTGGCGCCCCGTGGCAGACGCGTAACTCGATCGATAGCTTCATGACGGCGGGAACATTCGGCGGCGGCGCCTATGCGGGCGAGTTCTTCGCTTCTGCCAATACCAACGGCGACCCGAACTTCACACGTACGAGTTGGAACGCGACCCCTACTTCCGGCCCCGCCAACACTGTTCCGCTGAATGCCGGCTGGTACACGGGGGATCCGACCTCCATCGACAACACTGCGGAAAGCTTGGCTGGCATGGTTGGCCGCATTAACACTGGTATCACTGCTGGCGTGGGTACCCCGGGCCAACCCGGTTACACCGCTGGAAGCGTGGGAACTGCCAATGCCAACTACGGCATCTGGTGCGCACACTTGGTGGTGGCCGGTATTGGCACGATCGGTGGCGCCAACGCGAACATTGCGTGGACAGCATCTGTATCTATCAAGGACGGCGTGAACGGCGTCACTGATCAACGGATCAGTAGCTTTGCGGTGCCTGCTCCGGGCGCACTTGCGCTTCTGGGATGTGCTGGACTCGCTGCGCGCCGTCGTCGCGCCTGATTGAAACACTTCCAGGGTCGCTCTTGGGCCCTTGGATCCTTATCGCCGCCGCCCCCGCATCACCGGGGCGGCGGTTATATTTTTCGGAGCAAATTTCAGGGGAATTTCATTCCTTGCGTTTGACACGGGGTAAATCCGCGGCACTCTCTTTTTTGAACGATGACTCGGATTGGTTGGCGTGATGGCCACCATTCACCACAACGAGCGCGTTCAACAACTCGAAACCCGCCTCAGGGCGGGAAAAGGATCCAGAAATGAAGACTGTTGCCGCTATCGCTATTGTTGGAACCGCCTCGCTCGTCGCTTCAGCTGATGCAGGTTTCCTCGGCTTTGTCGCCTCCGCCCGCAACGTTGGTGGCAACACCATCGTTGACGTCTTTGCAGGCGTCTCGAACGCGAGCGACAAGTTCCTCAACGTCTACAACACCGTCAGCAATACCGTGTTCATCCAGAAGGCTGGCTTGGCCACCAAGACCTGGAAGCCCGACGGCGCTGGTTTCACCTCCACCCGCAACACCTTGGATGACAGCTTCATGACCGCTGGCACCTTCTCTGGTGGTCAGTACGGGGGCGAGTACTACGCCTCAAGCAACACCAACGGCGACCCGAACTTCACCGGCAGCAGCTGGAACGCAACACCGGCTTCACCGGCCGCCACCACCATTCCAAACCTGGCTGGTTGGTACACCGGCGACCCAACCTCGGTTGACAACGTCTCCGAGAGCCTGCTCGGTATGGTTGGTCGTGTGAACGGCACAGGTGCCGCTGATGCCACCCGCGGCATCTGGTGCGCTCACTTTGTGATTGCCGGCAACAACGCCGCCTTCAACTTCAGCGCCTTCACATCCATCAAGGATGGCGTCACGGGCGGAACGAGCCAAGGGCAGAGTTCGTTCATTCCGACTCCAGGCGCACTCGCACTCGTTGGCCTTGCTGGTTTCGCTTCGCGCCGCCGTCGCGCCTAAGTGATTGAATAGAAATCTCCGGATCAACGGGGGTCGGCCATACCGGCCGACCTCCGCATCCGGCTGACTCCGGGGACTGTGTGGGCATCATGTCATCGTGACGCGGTGACACAGAACAGAATCATGGAGATATTGGAGATGCCAATCGCCGCACTGTGATGAGTGCGGGACATGGCCGGATACGTTCACCTCCGCCCACGTTTGGGCGGCACAACTCGAAACCCGCCCCAGGGCGGGAAAAGGATCCAGAAATGAAGACTGCTGCCGCTATCGCTATCGTTGGAACCGCCTCGCTCGTGGCTTCGGCCAATGCAGGCTTCCTTGGCTTTGTCGCCTCCGTCCGCACCGTTGGTGCGAACACCGTGATTGACATCTATGCAGGTGTCAACAACACGAACGACAAGTTCCTGAATGTCTACAACTCAAACATCTCCACCTCGCTCGCCGGTGGATTCGTCCAGAAGGCTGGCTTGGCCACCAAGACCTGGAAGCCTGACACCGCTGGTTTCACCTCCACCCGCAACACCACCGATGACAGCTTCATGACCGCTGGTACGTTCTCTGGTGGCGCATACGGTGGTGAGTTCTACGCCTCAAGTAACACCAACGGCGACCCGAACTTCACCGGCACCAGCTGGAACGCAACCCCAGCTTCACCGGCCGCCACCACTGTTCCTGCCAACGCTGGCTGGTACACCGGCGACCCAACGTCAGTCGACAACCGCGCTGAGAGTCTTGCTGGGATGGTTGGTCGCGTCGACACGGGTGTAACCCTTGCTTCCGGCAATACTCTTGGAAGCGTTGGAACTGCGAATGCCGCCTACGGCATCTGGTGCGGACACATCGTGGTTGTTGGAACGGGCTCCATGGGAACCAACATCCTCTGGTCAGCTTCCGTGTCCATCAAGGACGGCCCGACTGGCAATACTGACCAGCGCATCAGCACCTTCGCTGTCCCAGCCCCGGGCGCACTTGCCCTCCTGGGAATCGCCGGCTTCGCTTCGCGTCGTCGTCGCGCCTGAATGATTGCATACACACTCCGGATCCACGGGGGTCGGCCATACCGGCCGACCTCCGCATCCGGCTGACTGAGGGACACACCAAGACACTTTCACCCCCGCCACTCTGGCGGAACAACTCGAACCCCGCCCCCGGGCGGGAAAAGGATTCAGTGATGAAGTTTGTTTCATTCACACTCGCTCTTGGCGGTGCCGCCATACTGGCACCAGTCGCTGATGCCGGCTTCATGGGCTTTGTTGCCTTCAGCCGGACGTCAGGCGCATACACCGTCATTGATGTGTTCTGTGCCGTCTCCAACGCGAGCGACAAGTTCCTCAACGTCTACAACGCGGAGATCACCACCACCGTTGCTGGTGGCTTCTATCAGCGTGATACGGCTGACACGCGCGGCTGGCGCCCGGATGGCTCGGGCTCCACGTCAACGCGTGCGGCGATCGACAGCTTCATGACCGCCGGCGCACTGCGTGTGGCTGGCTACCCAGGCGTGTACGCGGGTTCAACTACGAGCCCCGACCCAAACTTCACCGCAAGCGCGTGGACTGGCGTCGGACTTGCTGCCAACGGCGTTCCGTCATTGGCGGGCTGGTACACGAGCGATCCACCGTCTGAACAGAACGTGGCGGAGAGCCTGACTGGCTTGGCTGGTCGCCGCAACTCGGGCCCAACCGCGGGTGAAGGTTCCACGGGTCCAACGGTCGGTAGCGAAGGCGCCGCGTGGGGCATTTGGTGCTCACACATGGTGCTGAGTGGTACGCAGCCAGTGGTGTTTGGCGCGTCCGGCAATGTGCGATTCCGTGCATCTGCGTCCATTAAAGATGGTGTGACTGGCGTCACCACCCAGGGCGTCAGCACGATCCCTGCACCGGGAGCGATCGCCATGCTTGCAGTCGCGGCCCGTCTTGGACGGCGCCGTCGCACTTCATCCACTACTGAAAGGAACTCGGTCATGAGCAACAGCAATGCGCTTCTCTGTACCACACTCGGTACCGCCGCATTGGCGGCTCCCGCAAGCGCGGGGTTCATGGGGTTTGTTGCCTCCGTGCGTGAAATCGGCGGATATCGAGTGATTGACGTCTTTGCAGCGGTCTCCAATTCCAGTGACCGCTTCCTGAACGTGTACGACGCCACCATCTCCACCACGGTGGCGGGCGGCTTCTATCAAGCGTCATCCGAGTTGAACAAGGCATGGCGCCCAGACACCACCAACTGGACGTCCACGCGAAATTCGATCGATAGTTTCATGACTGCTGGAGGCACCAACTACCTGCTTCCTGCTGGTGTGTACGCCAGCGAGAACACCGCTGGTGATCCAAACTTTACTGGCAGCTCTTGGACACCAACCGCGATCAGTGCGCCCGCTAATACGGTTCCGGCGTTGGCAGGCTGGTACACCAATGATCCAACGGCCGACACCAATGCCACCGAGGGGCTTGCTGGCCTTCCGGGCCGAGTGAATGGCTCGGGCGCCTCGGGCGCGCAGTTTGGAATCTGGTGCTCGCACCTGGTGCTGCAATCAACGGCACCGATCACGTTTGGAGCAACTGGAAACCTGCGCTACGGCGCGTTCGCATCCATCAAGGATGGCGTGACGGGTGTCACCACGCAGGGTTTCAGCGTCATTCCGGTGCCAAGCGCGGCGGTGCTGCTCTTGGCCGGACTCCGTTCGCGCCGTCGGAGTGCGTGAACAGCGCTTCTCACTTTCTGACTTTCAACTTTCGACTTTCGACTTTCGACCAACCACAGCAATAGAAACAGGACCTGCATTATGAAGTTCGCATCAATCGCCATCGTCAGCGCCAGCGCGCTCGCCACTCTCTCTCACGCCGGCTTCACGGGTTGGACTGCATTTGTGCAGCGCTCGGGTGACTACTACCTCGTGGATGTCTTTGCCGTGACCACGGGCGAGCCGGATCGGTTGCTGAATATTTACGACTCCGCCATTTCCACCACTGCTGCCGGGAACTTCTTCCAGGCTGCTGGGAATGCCAGCAAGACGTGGAAGCCTGACACGGTGACCTTCACCTCCACGCGCGCAGCCATCGATAGCTTTATGACCATCGGCGCAACGCGATTCGCCGGCGATGAGAACGTCTATGCCGGTTCAACCACCAACGGTGACCCAAACTTCACTGGCAACTCATGGAATGCAACACCTGCGAGTGCACCGGCGAACACCGTGCCAACACTTGCTGGGTGGTACACGAGCGACCCACCGAACACCTCGCTCAGCGAAAGCCTCGCGTTGGTTTCAGGCACGCGCGTGGGTACTCAAGGAGACTGGGGTTCGTGGGCTGGTCACTTGGTGGTGAGTGCAAGCAACGCATCGATCGTCAACTGGGCTGCGTCAGCAACCGTGAAGAACACCGTCACTGGAATCACTGTTCAATCTAATTTCGCGGCGAATTTTGCAGTGCCAGCGCCAGGCGCCGTAGCGGTGTTGGGGCTCGCGGGAATTGCTGCATCGCGCCGCCGGCGCGCATGAGTGAACGACATCATCGTCCGCGAACCAACACGCCGTAACTCACGGGTGAGGTTTATCTGCCATGCCTATGCATGCGTAATGTAGAAATATCCTGGTGCTTGCTTGACTGCGCAATACGGAGTTGTACTGTCCCTATGTCGAGGTGAGGTTGGCTGCGGCTGGTAAAGGACCAGTCGGCATTGAAAAGGGCTAGCACATCATCCCGGCTTATGTTTCAAGCTCCTGCTATCGGCGGGAAAAGGATGTTTCTACAAATGAAGATCGCTCTTATTGGAGTCGTTGGTGCAGCTTCCATGGTTGTTGCTGCTGACGCTGGTTTCCTTGGCTTTGTCGCCTCCGTCCGCACGGTTGGTGCGAACACGGTGATCGACCTGTACGCCGGTGTTGGCAACGCCAGCGACAAGTTTTTGAACGTGTACAACGCGAACATCTCGACCACGCTTGGTGGTGGTGGCTTCGTGCAGAGGGCTGGCCTGGCCACGAAGACGTGGAAGCCGGATTCGGCTGGGTTCACATCGACCCGTGATGTCCTCGACGACAGCTTCTTTACGGCGGGAACGTTCTCTGGTGGTGCGTACGGCGGCAACTACTTCGCCTCCAGCAACACCAACGGCGACCCGAACTTCACCGGTACCAGCTGGAACGCAACCCCAGCTTCACCGGCTGCCACCACTGTGCCTGCCAACGCTGGCTGGTATACCGGCGACCCGACCTCCGTCGACAACCGCGCTGAGAGTCTTGCTGACATGGTTGGTCGCGTCAACGCCGGTGCAACCGCTGCTTCCGGCAATACTGCTGGCAGCTTGGGAGGCGCCGCTGCCAACTACGGCATCTGGTGCGGTCACTTGGTGGTAGTTGGAGCCGGCACCATGGGGAGCAACATCCTCTGGAACGCTTCCGTGTCCATCAAGGACGGTGTGACTGGCGCTACTGACCAGCGCATCAGCGGCGGCGGCGGCTGGGCCGCTGTCCCAGCCCCGGGCGCACTTGCCGTCCTGGCAATCGCCAGCTTCGCTTCGCGTCGTCGTCGCGCCTGAGGTACTCGCCTGACGGAGCGACTGTGCTCCGTGGATATGCAACCAAGTCCCCGACCCCGCATCCCGTGGGGTCGGGGACTTTCTTTGCCGGGCACTGCAAGGCACCAGAGGCCAGAAACACTCCCCAGCATTGGGCCAAAGGATAATAGTTATAGGACTTTATTTAATCGGCAAAAACCTTCTCTATAAGTCACAACCTGCGCAAACCTTACGACCTCACACTTTCCCGGTCAGTATTCCGGGCTACTCTTGAACCGGACCAACGCGCCGAGCGTTGTCTGTCCAACGGATCCTGTTGCACACGGGCACTCGCCCCACCGTTGTTGTTGCCGACGCCCCCCACCTTACGAACACAAAGATCAAGGAAATTTCACACATGAAGCCACGCATACTCATCGGAACATTGGCAGCCGCCGGCCTCGCACTTGGCATTGGGCAGATGACCGCTACAGCTGTGCCGGGCGATGGCGGCACCAGTGACTCGCAAGCCGGACCGGATGTCACGGTTGGCGCCATCCCGGACGTGGCGAAGTACGGCGCGGCCACCGTCAACGGTGTAAGCATCATGGCGTACGCCTTTGGTTCCACTAGTTGCAACATTGGCACACAGCAACTTGGTTGGTACGCCAACACAGCCAACCACCCAGTGATCCCTCAGAATGCATACCGCATCAAGAATGGGCGTATCGAACAAATCGGGATGAGTTGGATGAAGTACGGCTTCTGCGCATTGCAGCAATCGCTGTGCGGAACGTGTGTTTCCGCTGGCAGTGGCTGCCCGAGCCTCTTGGGTATCGGTTGCAGCGATCCGTACACCGCGAGCCTGAATGGGACACAGGGTGACCTGGGGCCGCGCTCCAAGGTGAATGCCTCTACAGGCGTATTTCCAGCCGACACGTCCGCGGAAACAAGCAGTTGGCCGGCGATTCAGAGTACTCAAACCGCGATCGCCCGCCGCGTGCAGATCAAGGCCACTGACCTTGATCCGGCGCAGAATGCTGGCGCCGTCTATGTGGCCGAATGCCAATACGTGCACCCACAGGATGCCGCCAACAACAACGACAACAACAACGCCAGCTATCGATTGTTTACGGTGGGAGCGATCTCCAGTGGGGCGCACACGCTCACGCTCAGTGGCTCCACGCTCCAGCAGAAGCCCGCCATCTTTCACTGGGGGACCGTGGTTCCGAGCGTTGCTTACTCCGTGGTTGACATGACCGACGGCCGCTTCGTCGTTGGCTACAACGTCACCACGAACGCCAACGGCACGTATCACTACGAGTACGCCATCTACAACATGAACTCGGATTCTTCCGGAGGCAGTTTCTCCGTTCCGATTCCAGCCGCAGTCACGGTGACAAACGCAACATTTAAGGACATTGAATATCACTCCGGCGAGCCATATAACGGCACGGACTGGACCATTTCCAATAGCGATGGTCAGTTGCGCTGGCAGTGCACGCAGACCTTTGCGCAGAATGCCAATGCCAACGCATTGCGATTCGGCACCCTCTACAACTTTGCGTTTGACGCAAACAGCCCAGGAGTGATTGGCAACACTGCATTGGGCGTGTTCAAGACCGGTGCAAGCATTGTTGTTAGCGGATTGGTTCCTGCAAATCCTTGCCGCGTTGGCGACTTGGACTGCAACGGGATCATCAATGGTGCTGATCTGGGAACGCTGCTTGCCAACTGGGGACCATGCCCCGGTGGCGTCCCCGGATGCGTCGGCGACCTCAACAACAACGGTATCGTTGACGGCGGCGACCTGGGATCGATGCTTTCCAACTGGGGTTAATGCCTCATAGTGACTGAGACCATCCGCCGCCCGGCATTGTGCCGGGCGGCGGCTTTCAAAAGACTTGGACAAGGAACTGTCAATGAAGATTCGAACACTGATCGGGACGCTCGCTACCGCCGGTATCGCCCTTGGAGTTGGGCAGATGACCGCAACGGCAGTGCCGGGCGATGGTGGAACAAGTGACTCGCAAGCCGGACCGGACGTCATTGTTGGAGGCATGCCGGACGTGTCAAAGTACGGTGGAGCCATCGTCAACGGCGTAAGCATCATGGCGTACGCGTTTGGTTCCACCAGTTGCAACATCGGCACGCAGCAACTCGATTGGTACAGCGGAACCAGCAATCATCCGATCATCCCGCAGAATGCCTACCGCATCAAGAATGGTCGCATTGAGCAAATTGGACTGAGTTGGATGAAACACGGCTTCTGCGCATTGCAGCAAACGCTGTGCGGATCGTGTGTTCCCGCTGGCAGTGGCTGCCCGAGCCTCTTGGGTATCGGTTGTAGCGACCCGTACACCTCGAGCCTGAATGGGTCACAGACGGACCTTGGTCCGCGCTTTGAGGCCAACGCATCCACTGGCTACTTCCCCGCCACTGGATCAACCACGTGGCCTTCGATTCCGAGTGGTGAAGGCGCGATCGGCCGCCGTGTGCAGATCAAGGCCACTGACCTTGATCCGGCGCAGAATGCTGGCGCCGTCTACGTGGCCGAGTGCCAATACGTGCACCCGCAGGATGCCGCCAACAATAACGACAACAACAACGCCAGCTACCGATTGTTTACGGTGGGAGCGCTGTCCGGTGGGGCGTACACGCTCTCGCTCACTGGCTCGACGTTCCAACAGAAGGCCGCCATCTACGCCTGGTCGGTGGTCTCACCAACGGTGAGTTACGCGGTGGCTGATGCGCCCGATGGTCGGTACATCGTTGCAAGCAATGTCACCACTAATACGGATGGTTCGTACCACTACGAATACGCCATCTTTAACTACAACTCCGACAGCGCTGGACGCAGTTTCTCCATGCCGATTCCAGCAGGCGTGACGGTGAGCAACATGGCGTTCAAGGACATCGCCTATCACTCTGGCGAGCCGTACAACAGCACCGACTGGACCATGTCGACTGCAGGCGGCATGATGAAGTGGGAGTGCACGGAGACCTTCGCACAGAACCCCAACGCCAACGCACTCCGTTGGAGCACGCTCTACAACTACTCGTTTGATTCAAACGGGATACCAGGCAACGGCAACGCAACGATCGGGCTCTTTAAGACGGGTGGCTCGTTAGGCGTTGCAACACAGGTGCCGGTGAATCCATGCAGATTCGGCGATCTGGACTGCAACGGAGTGGTGAATGGCGGCGACTTGGGGCTCCTCCTTGCAAATTGGGGTCTGTGCCCCAACGGCACGGCTGGATGCTTCGCTGACTTGGATCGCAACGGCGTGGTGAACGGCGCTGATATGGGATTCCTGATGGGGAACTGGGGCTGATTGAAGTGAGCGCCGGGCATGACTCCGGCAAGTGAATACAGAAACTCATCCGCCGCCCGGCCATGTGCCGGGCGGCGTTGTTGATTTCGGCTTACAGTTGTCACCCCGATGGCAGATCCCGCACCCAACGCCCCCGATCGCCCGCGCCTGGAACCCTTGGCACTGGCCGCGTTCTTGGTGGCGCTGGTACTGGGTTGGTGCCCACTCACCGGGCTTGGGGCGATTGTGTTGGCCGCCATTGCGCTCCGGCGCATTCGGCGTCCGGGCGTAGCGCGCACGGGAAACGGACTAGCGATTGCGGCTATGGTGATTGCCACCGGAATTCTGTTCACCGAAGGCTGGCTGCTCGGCGAGTTACAAACGGAAGTGCAAGAGTCGATGGAAACGCAAGCGGTGGATTCCATTGAAGCGAGCATGACCGTGATGCCCGCCGTAGCGGCGGAATGGGACGAGCGAAGTACCCCACCCGCGGAGAACGAACGCGCGCAGTTTGCGCGGCAGATTGCAGCACAGGCGGGAGCAGTGCGGCAAGTCACCGTGACGCGCCGCAGTGTGGAAGGATTGACCGACCCCACTATTTCCACGGCGTTCAATGCCAGTTGTGAGCGCGGCACGGTGTTTGGTAATGCCACGTTTGCAACGGTTCCGGCAACCTTGCCACCCAAGTTAGTGCTTCGATCCATCGAAGTGGAATTTGCGGGGGTACGGGTGCACCTGCCGGCCGCGGGTGCTGGACCCACTACCCCACCAACGATTACGCCCAATGCGCCGCTACCGGAGCCGAGCACACCATGAATACCGACGCGATTCCTTCAACTTCAATGCCCTCGCCACTCCCTGATTCGGAAACACGCGACGATGGTCCGGTGCGCTGGAGTCGATTAGCGATGGCATCGATCGTGCTTTCGGTGCTTCCAATCGGCAGCATCTTGGCGCCGCTCTTGGGGGTTGTTGCGCTGTTTCGATTCCGTGGTCGTCCGAATCTTCTTGGACGCGGGCTGGCGTGGGGTGGCATCGTCCTCGGGTTTATTGCTAGTTCCATCATGGTGGCGTCGGCATATGGGATCTATCGATCATTTATGGATCTGACCGCTCGACCCAGTACTGCGTTGCAAGCGGCGTGGACGGGTGATGCAGAACAGTTCCGGCTGCAGATGGCTGGTCCAGGGAAAGACGCCACCGCCGCCACCATCAACGAGTGGATTGCGCCGCTTCGGGAACGCTTCGGCACGCTCGACGCTGTGGAACTTGCCCCCAGCACCCCCGCAGTCGCTGGGACCACCCAACCCGTAGCGCGTACGGAACGAGAAATGCGCGCCCGGTATGTCGCGGTGTTTCGCAAGGATTCCGGGCTTACGCGCCTCCCGCTTGAAGTGACGTTTGAGCGCCCCGTGGGGGTGGACGCCGTCACCGCCATCTTGGTGCGCCGATTCCGCTTCGACCTCCCCGACGGAACGCGTATCGTGTTCCCTGACGATGAACTCACCGACCCCGAGCAGCCAGCCGCAGACCCCCGCCCCTGACCAAGAGGTGGTCATCGAAGTTGACGACCTGCTCATGCAGTTCGGCAGCCAGACCGTCCTCACCGGGCTTGACCTGAAAGTTCGGCGCGGCGAGACGCTAGTCATCATGGGCGGTTCCGGATGCGGCAAGAGCACCCTGCTGCGCTTAATGATTGGAGCAATCGCTCCGACGCGCGGCAAGATCCGACTGTTCGGTGAAGACATTGCGGTTGCAAGCGAAGCAAACCTCGACGCGCTGCGCAAGCGGTTTGGGATTCTGTTTCAGAGCGCGGCGCTCTATCAGTCGATGTCGATTGCGGAGAACGTGGCGCTACCGATGCGCGAGTTGACTGACCTTCCGGGCGATCTGATTGATCTGCAGGTCAAGATGAAACTGGAAGCTGTTGGACTGCGCGAGCATGCTGACAAGTTCCCCGCGCAGATTTCCGGTGGAATGAAGAAGCGCGCTGGCCTGGCCCGTGCGCTGGCGCTTGATCCAGAAATCATTTTCTATGACGAACCAAGTGCCGGTCTCGATCCGGTGACGAGCGCGGAAATTGATCAGTTGATTCTGACGCTCACTAAGAAACTTGGCGTGACCAGCGTGGTGGTGACGCATGAAATGGACAGTGCCTTCACTATTGCTGACCGCATGGTGATGCTTGATAAGGGACGTTGCCTGAAAATTGCGCCGCGCGCTGATTACGAGCGCATTCGCAACGTCAGTAAGGATGAGGCCGCAGTCATGCCAGAGGATGACCGGATTGTTCGGCAATTCGTTCGCGGCGATGCGTTCGGACCGATCACCGATCGGCGCACGCTCACCAGTTATTCCGATGATTTGATGGGATTGCTTGGGCACATGCCCGCATCGCCGTCAATCACGCCTTCGCGTTGATGTCGACGGATACTCGCTCACTGACGCGGCACGCCACGGAACCGGCGCGCCATTGATGTACGGATGCAGACTATGAAGCCCTTTCCGAAATCACTCAGCGGCAGCCGCGTCACCGTCATGGGGCTCGGGCAGTTTGGCGGTGGACTGGGAGTCACGCGTTGGCTCGTGGAGCGTGGCGCGCGCGTGCTACTCACTGACCGTGATCCCGCCGAGAAGTTGGCACGGCCATTAGCCGCATTGGAGTCAGCAATTGCCGATGGGTCCGTGACGCTCCGGCTTGGCGGTCATGACGAGGCGGACTTTGTAAACGCCGACCTGGTGATTGCCAACCCCGCTGTACCGACGCCATGGACCAACATGTATCTCAGCGCGGCGCGCGCGGCGGGTACGCCAGTGACCACGGAAATCAGGTTGGCGGTGGACACGCTTCACCGCGATCGCACCGTTGCGGTGACTGGAAGTGCTGGCAAGAGCAGTACGGCCAGCATGTTGGCCCTCATTCTGAATGATGACGGGCGTGCCGCACAGCTTGCCGGAAATATTGGCGGATCGATCTTGAGTTCGCCGCGTGTGGCTGGCGAGTGGACGGTGCTTGAACTCTCCAGCGCCATGCTGTGGTGGCTCACCGATGGCGCCGCATGGGCGGGGCTTGAACCGTGGGCGGTGCGCGTTGCAGTGCTCACCAACCTGGCTCCAAATCATGTGGACTGGCACGGTTCGTTTGAACACTATGTCACTAGCAAGTCAGGAATTCGGCGCGGCCAACGAGCGGGCGATGTGTTTGTATCGCTCTTTACGGAAGAGCAGCCGGCCGCAGCCGCCGACGTTGCGCGCGTAACGGGCGGTGCGTGGTGGGAAGGCGCGGCGGTGCCGGCCGCAGCAGAGCGCGCGGCGTTGCTGGAGTCCATTGATCTGCCATACGTGCCCGGCGAGCACCAACGCCGGAACGCGCGGCTGGCGGTGCTCGCGGCGGAGGCAGCGATCCGCTCCGAGGGTCAAGCACCCAACCGCGCACGGTTGGTGGCGAAACTTGCCGAATTCCGCCCGCTGCCGCATCGGTTGGAACTGGTTGGAACGCACGGCGGAATGCGTTGCTTCAATGATTCCAAGAGCACCACCCCGGACGCCACGCTCTTAGCGATCACTTCATTTCCTGACCCACGGCGCATTCACCTGATCGCTGGTGGCTACGACAAAAAGGTTGATCTGTCCGCAATCCGCGACTTGGCTCCGCAACTTGCGGGCCTCTATGCGATTGGGGCAACTGCGCCGCAACTGGCGCCTGCTCCACCGGCGGTCGATTGTGGAACATTGGAACAAGCGGTGCGCGCGGCGGCCGCACGGGCACAACCCGGCGATGTGTTGCTCCTGTCACCCGCCTGCGCAAGTTGGGGTCAATTCACCAACTATGAGCACCGGGGCGATTCCTTCGCGGCATTGGTGAAGTCTCTGTAGGATTGCCGACAAAATGGCTATGAACGCTGCTACCGATCGACCCTTTCCGCGCCGCATGGCGGTCGCCGCACTTTTGACCTCTTCGGTCATCATGGCGAGTGCCTTCGTGACGGGCTGCTACAGCACCTCGGGTGGCTTCATGCCGCACACCGACGGCGGCTTCACCTATGAGTCGACGCAGTTACTGCCGACCACGGTGATGGTGCTCAACTCCTGCGACCGTTCGCCGACCCATCCCAACGGCACGCCGTTCTTCATTATGGAGATCCCGCCGGGCAAGCAGTTGACCTTCAACTTTGAAGCTGACGGTGGCGACGATCCAGTCAACCGCCCGGCACGCATGATGTACTCGCTCTGGAAGAAGGGGACGCAAACCGGCACCCTGGAGAACATCCTCAGTTGCCCAAGCGCCGCGTGCCGCAAGATTGTTGTCAGCTACCGCCCTGCCCCTGAGCAGGCGCGAGCAGACGAGTCCTACCGCATGCAAACTGGTAGCGATGCGCCCGGAGCAGTTGCACAGCCGCGTGCGCCTCGCACCGACCGCCAGTCATCGGATACCTGATTGATGGCTGCCGAATATCGCATCGGTCACGGATATGACCTGCACCGGCTTGAGCCATGCGCGCCGCATGGCACTGGTCGTCCGTTTGTACTGGGTGGAGTGAGTTTCGAACATGATCGCGGGCCAGTGGCGCATTCCGATGGCGACGTGTTGATGCACGCGGTTACCGACGCCATCCTGGGTGCGATCGGTGCTCCTGATATTGGGCAATTGTTTCCAGATACCGCGCCTGAGAATGATGGACGACCAAGCCGAATATTCCTTGAAGAGGCCGTGCGCCGCATGCACGCCGCTGGCTGGAATATTGGAAATATGGACATGACGGTGATTTGCGAGCGCCCCAAACTGGGTGGGCGCAAGCAGGAAGTGCTGGCCAATCTATCCCACATCTTGGGGGTGCCCGCCGCCGACCTCAACCTGAAGGGCAAGACGCACGAACGCGTGGATGCCGTGGGCGAAGGACGAGCCATCGAGGCGCATGTGGTGGTGCTGTTGGTTCACAAGAAGTGATGGCGGAACCGCGGTGAAGGCGACGGGGATCGAACGATCGCCATACGATCACCTTCCTTATGCGCGCGATCATCACAGGCCAAATCGGTGTCGACAAGAAGCCCTACCTTGAGTCCTTAGTGGACGCTGCGGGAAGGCGCCACAAGAAGGTGGAGCTGTTCAACGTTGGCAACATGATGTACGCGGAAGCGCCCGATGTGCGCCCAGGGCGCATCTTGGATCTGCCGTGGTCGCGCTTGGCAAACCTGCGTCGCGCGGTGCTCAAGGATGTGATTGCCGCAACATCACCAGCCTCTGCGCACCCCAACCTGATCATCAATACGCACGCCACCTTCCGGTGGCGGCATGGTCTATTCAGTGCGTTTGACTTTGATCAATTGCAGATGCTGAAGCCAGATATGTTCATCTGCTTGGTGGACAATATTGAAGTGGTCCACTACCGACTCCACCAAGAGCATGACATTGATGCAACGCTGAAGGATTGCATGGTGTGGCGTGAAGAAGAAATCTTGGCTACGGAATTGATGGCGCAGGCACTTGGATGCGGACAGAATTTCTACATCTTGAGCCGTGGTCGCCAACGCGACACCGTGGAAACTGCGCTGCGGCTGATTACTCGGCCGGAGATGAAGAAGGTGTATCCAAGCTTCCCGATGAGCCATGTCATGGACATGCCGGATGTGCTTGCAGAAATCGATCACTTCCGCGACGCACTTGCCAAGCACTTTGTCACCTTTGATCCGGGTGATGTGGATGAGAAATTGCTGCTTGATCGCGCGATCGAAGCAGCGCGCACTGGCAAGGATTTCATTGATGTTGAAGCGCACAGCTTTGGCGGTCGCGCCGGTGGACCCGCCATGCGTGTACCCGTGCGGGAGATCCTTGATATCGCTGGAGATATTGACGGGCAGATCTATATGCGTGATTTTAAATTGATCGATCAGGCGGACATGATCGTCAGTTTGGTGCCGGAACTTCCCAACGGACAGCCGGGCCTTTCGAGCGGCGTGGAGCGGGAGTTGCAACACGCTTTCGAGCACACCAAGGATGTGTATGTGGTGTGGAAGCCAAAGAAGAACCCAAGTCCGTTCATTACTGAAACGGCCACCAAGATCTTCCGAACCGTGGACGAGGCGCTCGCCCACTTTGAGGCGAAGGGGATGTTTGCGCCCACGGACTTGTTCGGGCATTGAGGGCTGAGGGGGAGCGGTGGGGTAATCCGTGGCGAATAGTGAGAATGGTGCGTCCCGAAACCCGTGGTCCGGGCGAACGTGAAGGCAATTGCCGGCGTGTCCCCAATGTATTGGCGCCCGGTTCGGGCGATTTCGCTTCCGATTCTGTGCAGCCGGGCTACTCTTTCACTCACGCCTGATAAGCCCCGCTGTCATTCACCTTGGAGCCTGCACTTGAAGATCTCGATCCGAACGATCGCTGGAACCGCCGTAGCGGCCGCCGTGTTGGCGATGCCGGCGGCTGCGCAAGTTTCCACGCGCGTTGGGATCGGTGCAATTCCGTACAACGACGGTCCGGGCGTGCTGGGCGTGACCTTCCGCACCTGGGCACCCAATGCAACCGCCGTGGCGGTGGGAGGCATCTTCAACAACTGGAGTGCAACATCCCATCCGATGTCGAGTGAGGGCAATGGGTGGTGGTCGCGCGATGTGGCGCTGATTCAAGCGGGCGCACAATACAAGTTTGCCATTACGCGCGGTACCACCACACAGTGGAAGAATGACGCGCGTGCACGGAAGCTCACCAACTCGGTTGGTACCTCGGTGGTTTATAACCCCAATGGGTACGCGTGGCAGTCGAATAATTTCCAGATGCCCGCCTGGACCAACGTCGTGGCGTATGAAATGCACATCGGTACGTTTCATGTGCCGACGGGCGCTGCGCTTCCCGGCACGTTTGCAACGGCGACCGCCAAGCTTGACCACCTGCAGGCACTCGGCGTCAACGTGCTGGAACTGATGCCAACCAATGAATTCGCGGGCGACATTAGTTGGGGCTACAACCCAGCGCACCCATTCAGCGTGGAGAGTTCCTACGGCGGACCGGATGCACTGAAGGCCTTTGTTGATGCGGCGCACCAGCGCGGGATTGCCGTCATGGGCGATGTGGTCTACAACCACTTTGGACCGTCGGACATGGACCTTTGGCAGTATGACGGATGGAGCAGCAGCACCACCACGGGAGGCATCTTCTTCTACGAAGACGCCAATGCCAGTACGCCCTGGGGAGCACGCCCCAACTACGGCAAAGCCGAAGTGCGCACGTACATCAAGGAAAATACGATGATGTGGCTCGACGAGTTTCGGCTCGACGGGCTGCGCTTTGATGGCACCAAATTCATGCGCCTACGCGATTACGCCGGACCAGAAATTCCAGATGGTTGGAGCATCCTGCAGTGGTGCAACGAGTCGGCGGACGCGCAGTTTCCTGGCAAGTTGATGGTGGCTGAAGATCTGGGCGACAACGCGTGGATCACCAAGACCACTGGCGCTGGCGGCGCTGGCTTTGACTCACAATGGGACGGCTCGTTTGCATTCCCAGTGCGGTCGGCGCTTGAGGCAGCCAGCGACTCATCGCGCGATATGTTTGCGGTTCGCGATGCAATCAACAAGAACTTCAACGGCTCGATGCAACAGCGCATCATCTACACCGAGAACCATGATGAAGTGGCCAACGGTCGCACCCGTGTTCCAGAGTCGATCTGGCCGGGAAATGCTGGCAGTTGGTACAGCCGCAAGCGTTCCACGCTTGGAGCAGCGCTGGTGATGACTGCTCCGGGCATTCCGATGATCTTCCAGGGGCAAGAGTTCTTGGAGGATGGTTACTTTGCTGCTGAAGACCGGGTGGATTGGAACAAGGCCACCACCTACAGCAAGGTCACCGACCTGTACCGCAGTTTGATTCGGCTACGACGCAATCTGGACGGCACCAGCCGCGGATTGAGCGGGGCATTTACCAATGTCTTCCATGTGAACAACAATGCCAAGGTGCTGGGATTCCATCGGTGGCAGAATGGCGGCGCGGGTGATGACGTGGTGGTGCTCACCAACTTCAGCAATGTTTCCTACCCCAACTACCGCGTTGGTCTGCCCCGCGGCGGACTGTGGCGGGTGCGTTTCAACAGCGATTCCACCGCCTACTCGGCCGATTACGGGAACTACGCGGCGACCGATGTCACCGCCGACAACTCCGGCTACGACGGGCTGCCGTTCAGTGGGAACTTCCGATTTGGTCCGTACACCTCGGTGATCTTTAGTCAGTCAGCGCCAAGCCCGTTTGACCTGAATGGCGACTGGCTGGTCGGCGGAGCCGACTTGGGCGTGCTTTTGGCGCAATGGGGCGGGCCGGGAACGGCGGATTTCAATGGCGATGGCATCGTGGGTGGTGCGGACATCGGAATGCTGCTTGCTGTGTGGGGCGTAGTCCAATAACAATCGGTATTGATTTCATACTGATGCTTGCATTGGTATGAATTCGGGCTACTTTATGGCGGTTCGGTGTGTGAGGTTTGGAATAAGGGCGATCGCGGCGTGCCGCGTCTTCTGTCCGTTTCCTGACTTCCATCGGAGCCTCTCATCATGAAGAATTTGATCACTACTGCAAGCGTCTTGCTTGTTGCATCGGCTGCGCACGCGGGTATGGGTGGTTCGTACTCCGACGCAACCTTGGACCTCTTCGACAACGGACTCGACAACCTCGACATCACCAGCGTCGGCGTCTCCGACGACGGCACCAACGTCACGTTTGCCGTGACGACGCGCGGCTTCCAGAACTGGACCAAGTACATGATCGCTATTGATAGCGATCCAACCGGTGGCACCGGCACCAACGCATGGAGCCGCCCTTGGGATTTGAACGGCGCACAGATCGAGCACTTCATCGGTTCTTGGGTTGATGCGCCGTCGAACAACGCGCAGAGAGTCGCCTTCAGCGGCGGCAGCTGGGACTGGGCCAACTACCAGACCTTCTCGAATAGCGTCTCTGGCAACACCGTTTCCTTCACGGTCTCGCTGGCCTCACTCGGCCTCTCGGCTGGTCAGAGTTTCTCGTTTGACGTTGGCACCTCTGGTGGCGGCGGCGGCGACCCAGCGGTCGATCTGCTGAGCCGCTCCGATGTGGCAACCACCGGTTGGGGTTCGCCCTCCGTCTCGGGTGCGTTCCGTACTTACACCGTCACTCCCACCCCGGGTGCGATTGCGCTCTTGGGACTCGCCGGCATCGCTGGATCGCGACGTCGCACGAAGTGATGAATGAATGACCGGTTGCGACTTGATCGCGACAAGCACAAACAATCGCGGCGGGCGCTTTCGAGCGCCCGCCGCGATTTCTTTTGTAACTTCAGCACTGCCGCGTGAGGTACGGGCAGGTTTCCCGTGCAATCAGGCCTTCACGCCACCAAACGCTGGCAGGTAGCCGGTCTTGAAATACTCGCCAACCATGCGGTCGGTGTTGAATATCGCCGGCACAGTGGTGGCGGAACGGATCGCTCGCGCAATCCACTTGGTGGGCAGCCCATCGGCGCCGAGTTCGTAGAACTCCGGAACTACCTGCTGCTCAAGCAAGCTGTACAGGCTCTCGGCATCAGCCGCGTTCTGGACTTCGTTGTCTGGGTTCTCGCTGCCGTCACCGATCGCCCAGCCGTTGGTGCCGTCGTAGGACTCGGGCCACCAGCCGTCGAGCACGCTCAGGTTGATACCGCCGTGCAGCGGTGGCTTCATCCCGCTTGTGCCACTGGCTTCGTAGGGGCGCAGCGGATTGTTGAGCCAAACATCGCAACCGGAGGTGAGCATGCGCCCAACCTCCATGTCGTATTCCTCAATGAGAGCAACCCGACCTTGGAAGCCCGCGTCATGCGCAAATCGCCAAATCATCTGCGCAAACTCCTGCCCACCCATGTCCTTGGGGTGCGCCTTGCCAGCGAAGACGATCTGCACTGGCCGATCCTTGGCGGTCAGAATTCGCAAGATGCGTTCCACATCATGGAAGATCAGCGGCGCGCGTTTGTAGGTTGCAAAGCGGCGCGCAAATCCGATGGTGAGCGCGTCATCGCGGAATGCTCCGCCCGCACACATAAGATCCAGCGGACCTTCGCCGCGCGCCATGGCCTGCCGGCGCAGGCGCGTTCGCACGAATCCGACCAACTTGTGGCGCAGTGCGCAGCGCATGGCCCAGAAGTCGGAGCGTCCAACGGACGGAACCGCCGCCCATGGGTTGGCGTCCGGCGATGAATTTCCAATATCGATGCCAACCGAGCGGCGCCAGAAGGAGCGCGCCTCAGGGGCGATCCAGGTGGGGATATGAATGCCATTGGTGACGCTGCCGATCGGAACGTCTGCCGCAGGGCGACCAAACACCTCGGTCCACATTTCGCGGCTGACGCGACCATGCAACTTGGAGACGCCGTTCACGCGCTCGGCAAGCCGGAGCGCCAACACGGTCATGCAGATGGGACCGCTGCCCGGGCGCTCGCGCCCGAATTGCGCGAACGATTCCTGCGTGAATCCAGCGTTGCGGAGTGGGCGCCGCAGGGCTTTCCAGCACATCTCTACGTCGTAGCGATCGTGGCCGGCTGGCACTGGGGTGTGCGTGGTGAACACAGTGGATTGGCGAACGCGCTGCACCGCGGCATCAAGAGTCATGCCTCGTGAAACCAGTTGCGAAAGGCGCTTCAAGCCGGCAAATGCCGCATGACCCTCGTTGAGATGGAAGACCGTGGTCTTCTCCTTCATCTTTGCCAACGCCAAGATGCCACCGACGCCAAGCAGTACCTGTTGACGCATGCGGAGTTCCGGTTCACCCTGATACAGCGCGTTGGTCAGCAGACGATCGCGCTTGCGATTCTCTGGGATGTCTGCGTCGAGCAGGTACAGCGGGACGCGACCCACCTGCAGTTTCCAAATTTTGGCGCGCACTAGGTTAGGTCCAATCGGAACGTCAACGTGTGCGCGCGTATCAATGATCGGCCAACGGTCAAAGTCGTAGTTTGGGTGCAGTACGCGGGTACTGCCATCGCCGCGGAATTCCTGCAGGTAATAGCCCTGCCGATAGAGAAGCCCAACGCCCACGAGCGGGATGCCCAAGTCCGATGCGCTCTTCAGATGGTCGCCCGCCAAGACGCCGAGTCCGCCGGCGTACTGCTGCATGCTTTCGTGAATGGCAAACTCGCTTGAGAAGTAAGCGATCCGCATACCGGGTGTTTCAGCGGCGTAGGTTTGCTCGTACCACGATGCGGTCTCGTAGTAACTTCTGCGCGCATCCACCGCGTCGGAGACGAGCGCACGGAAGCGCTCGTCAGCGATCTTGGCTTCCAGAATGGCGGGGTCAATGCCCGTCAAGACGCCGCTGGGCGAATGCTTGCATGACTCCCACATCACCGGGTCGAGCGCAGCGAACGGACGCTGACCAATTTCGTTCCAACTGAACCAGCAGTCATGCGCCAGAACATTGAGGGAGTCGAGGGTCCCAAACGGATCAGAGATGCGCGGCGTGGCACGGCGTGGTGACATGAGTAGGGTCCAGCGTCAGGCGCGCGGCGCCCGCGTCACACGCGGGCGGTCGCAAACACCGAATGTCGCATCGTAGTGGCATCGAGCCCACGGAGGGCATCCGGGGCCATGCGCCAGCGCCACTGATTGCTGCCCTTTCCGGGGACGTTCATGCGGGCGGAACGGTCCAGCCCCAGGTGGTCCTGCATGGCCACGATCGCCGTCCGTGCCGGGCTTTGCAGCGTGGCTTGCACCATGGAGTGGGCAAGCGTCCGGCGCGCTTCCAGGGGCGACGCAGCGCCCACGTAGGAGGCGTAACGGGCACGGGCAGCCGCGGGGAGCGATCGCCACCAACCGACCGTGGTGTCGTTGTCATGCGTGCCGGGGTACGCCACGCAGTCGAGGGGATGCAGGCACGGAAGGTCGGTGCTTGCCGGACCGTAGAAGGCGTTATGAACGAGCTTCATACCGGGGAGACCGAACCGCTCGCGCAGCGCAGTGACGGCGGGGGTCACGGCGCCAAGGTCTTCGGCAACCAGCGGTAGTCGACCGCACGCGCGTTCAACGGCGGTGAGCAATGCTGCGCCGGGCGTTGGGCGCCACGTACCACGACGCGCGGTGCGTGCCGTGCCGGAGATTTCATAGGCGTGAACGAAACCGACAAAGTGATCAATGCGCAGCGCGTCAAAGCGAGCGAGACTGGCGGCAATGCGCGCAATCCACCACGCGAATCTAGTGCGACGATGCTCGCTCCATCGGTAGTGCGGATGACCCCACAGTTGACCGGTGTTGCTGAAACAATCGGGCGGAACTCCGGTGACCACTTCGGGGCGACCGCTGCGGTCAAGGCGGAACAGGCGCGGATTGTCTTGCACGTCTGCGGAATCAAGTGGCACAAAGATCGGGACATCGCCTAAGAGCAGAACATTCAATGCTGCGCAACGCGCACGTAGAAGGTTCCACTGCCGCTGAAATTCCCATTGCACCCAGATGTGATACGTGGGGTCCGGCGATGCGCCGCGCTGCGACATCGCAAAGCGGCACCAGCCCGGGAGCCACGAGGAATGTTGGCGTTCGAAGGCGCGCAGTGCGGTCGGCACGCCACGCGACTGACGACGTTGCGTTTGGTAGGCCTCGCGCAATCGAGGTTCTTTGAAGCGTCGCGCGGCTGTCCAATTCACTGGGCCAGCGGCGCTCACTGTGGGTTCTCCGCGGCGTGGGCGAAGCGATGCCCGCGATAGAAGACCTTCCTCTACCAGGAGGTCCAGGCTGATGAAGAGCGGCTCGCCCGCGAAACTGGATGTGCTGGCGTACGGCGAGTTGCCCGCACCGACTGGACCCACCGGAAGCATTTGCCACACCGACTGCCCCGCTGCTGCGCACCAACGAGCAAACTCATGTGCCGCTGGCCCAAGGTCGCCAACTCCATGCGGTGCCGGCAGCGATGAAAGATGCAAGAGCGTGCCGGCGCGGCGCCGAGCGAAGATGGCGGGAATGGTGGAATGACTCGTGCGCGGCTTCATGCTGAAATACTCACTTGATGCGTCGGTGCCAGACACGGCCGCCGACCGCCGGAATAGTGGTGGAGACCATTCCATTGTCGACGATTCCTGGCGTTCCATACACGTCCTGCCAACCGTCGCCGAGGTCTGCAAACGAAACGGTGGCGGGTCGATCGGAGGCGTTCAATGCAACCAACAGCTCTTCGCCATGCCCGGCGCGCACAAAGGCCCAGACGTCTTGCGCGTCGTCGGTGCGGACCGTGCGGAACGTGCCCGTGCGCAACGCGGGATGCGCGTTACGCAAAACGATCACGGTTCGGTAATGGTCAAGGAGCGCGCTATCAACTGCTTGTTGCGGATCTTGATAGACGCCAAGGTCATCCCACACCATTGGCTTGCGGTTGTTTGGGTCGTTGGATCCCCACATGCCAACTTCATCACCAAAGTAAATCATTGGCGCACCAACGTAGGTCATCTGTACAAGCGCCATCAAGCGCTGCTTTGCATAGTCGGCGGGACCGGGTTTGCTGGCGTCGTACGGATCGCCTTCCTGCTCACGGTTCTTCTGGTTGTAGATGCGATCGGGATTCTTTGCCATGCTCGACACGCGGTCGGTGTCATGGCTATCTACTAAATTCATCATGGCGTAGGTGCATTCCGCGGGGTACGCCAAGCGCAGTTCCGCCAGTGCGCCGTCCAATGCTGTAGGCGTGATTTTGTTGGCGCGATCGATGACCCAGTGCACCAGCGGCTTTGCGAATTCGTAATTCATGACGGCATCGAATGCTTTGCCGTCCAACCATTGGTCCGCGCGCTCCCAAATTTCACCGGCGATGTACGCATCCGGATTGATGCTCCGAACATGCTTGCACCACTCGTGCCAGAATGGCAGAGGAACTTCGTTGGGGACATCAAGGCGCCAGCCATCAACGCCGTCGCTTGGATCACCGTCCCCATCCGGGTCCATCCAGCGCCGAGTGATTTCAAAGAGATGCTTGCGGACTGATTCCGCGGCGAGGCCATGCTCAGGATCCTTACGAAACACAGGTAATTCGCTGAAGCCCCACCACGCGTCATACTTGAATGGATCCCAACTGGTGATGTCAAACCAACTGGTAAACTTGCTGTCCTTGCCATTGCGCTTCACGTCTTGGAATGCCGGATGATCCGTGCCGCAGTGATTGAACACGCCGTCGATGATGATGCGGAATCCCATTCCTTTGGCTTCGCGAATGAAGTCTAAGAATGCTTTGTCAGTAGGCGTGAACGTCCACGTTGCCGGATCAAGGATGTCTTCCTTTGCAGCGGCTGGCGCGTAATCACCCTTGGTGCCAAAGTGTTCGTCTACGTGAATGTAGTTGGCGGTGTTGTATTTATGCGGAGTGCTGGCCTGAAACATCGGCATCAGATACAGCGCATTCACACCAAGCGAACGGAGGTACGGCAGATTTGAGCGCAGACCTGCGATATCTCCGCCGCCGAATCGACCAAAGACAAAGTGCTTGTAGAAGGTCTGCCCGTCATTGCCTTCAGCGCCGAAGGGTTTGTACCAATCGTGTGTCCACGGAATGGTTCCGTTGGGATCGTTGCTGGTGGTGCCGTTACGAAATCGGTCCACCATGACTTGGTACCAGACCGCATCCTTGGCCCATGCCGGAGTGCGGAGAGGCGAGGCCGAGGTGATATCGAGGGAATAGATGTTGGGATCACTCACAGACAATTGACCATCCTTTGCTACGAACGTGTACGCGATTGTGCGGTTGCCCGTCAGGGGCAGTACGGCATCCCAGATATCAAACGGCCCGCGGGTGCCGACGTGAGCCATGGGGAGGTGGCCGGTGGTGGCGGCGGGGGTAGTGGTGGTGGCGGCGGATTTCCAATACAAGTCCACGTGCTCGACATCACCGCGGAGTGTGCGAGCGCGGACATGCCATGCGTCGGCCACACGCTCGCGGTCCGCCGGGAGATTGGGACTGTGGCGGAACGCGGCACCTTCGACGGCGCCGTCCCCGAGACGCGCGAGCGACGGATCGAGCGCCACTTCCGGCCCGAGATCAATGACGGAGTTCTTTCCGCTGTTGCCATCGTCCGTGCCGAGCGGATTGGCGGGATCAGCAATCCAACGAGTGCCATCCACGATGAACTTGTAGCGGCGAGTTCCCGAAGGAATGTCGATGACTGCGGAAAAGCTACCGTCGGAGGCGCGCTTCATGGCTACCGATTGCCCCTGCCAACCGGTGAAGTCTCCGGCCACGGCTGCTGACTGCGCGTTGACCGCGTGCGCGGCCGCGAGCGTGAACGTCACTCGCCAGCGACCGTCCGTAAGTGGTTCGGCACGCATGCCGGGTGGAACACGACTATCCGATTGACTGCCTGACGCGACGGCGTTCGGAAATGCCGGGGGAAACACGTCCTCGGCTGCACGTGCGCCGCCCGCAATGCACATCGCGGCGCATGCCGACAGTGCCTGGAGCAGTGCTGCGCGCGTGCGGGGTACCGATCGTGTGGTTGCTATTCTTTGCTTCATGGCGCGTGACGGCATCGCGGTGAATCTGTCAAGGATAGTTGCAAACACCGTGCGCTGGACGCTCGGTGTGGCCGCCGTTGCACTGGTTGTTTGGGCGTTTGCGCGCGTTGGCTGGCGCGAACTGGGACGATCGCAGGCCGATGCGGGCGGCACCACCCTGACCGTGTTGCATTGGTCGGGCGAAGGTGGACCGGAAGAGGACGACATTGTGGAGTCGAGCCTGCGCGCGTTTGAGGCTGCCAATCCGGGGCTTCACGTCAAGCGGATCAATCCGGGCGACGCCGGCAGTTTCTATACGAAGCTGCAAACCATGATGGCCGCCGGCGAACCGCCGGACATCTTCTACGTTGGTAATGAACGAATCCCCAGCTTTGCAGCACTCGGACTGATGGAGCCGCTCGACCGCTTCGTGGCTGCCGATACGGCGTCACACGAGCCGGGTGCACTCAAGATCGCTGACCTGTATCCGCAAGTGGTTGATGCATTTCGCTACGACGGCACGACTGCCGGGCACGGCACGCTGTGGGGTATTCCCAAGGACTTCACAACGGTTGGTTTCTATTACAACAAAGACCTGTTTCGAAAGGCGGGCGTACCGCTTCCGAAAGCAGATTGGACATGGGATGACTTCATCGCCACCGCCCGCGCCATCGGTGCCGCGAAGGACGATGCGGGCGAGCATTTCACTGGCGCTGAATTTGTGACGTGGCCAGCCATGGTGCGTGCCTATCTGTTCACTGAAGGGCGCGATGTGGTGGGCACGACGTTCGATGATGTGACCATCACGGATCCAAAGGCCATGGCCGCACTGGAACGACTGCGCGCGTGGCGCCATGATGAGGAACATGCGCTCACGAGTGGCCGCAGCAAAATCGCCACGGGATCTGCGGTGTTCAGCACTGGTCGCGTTGGAATGGCGGGGCCGTTCGGGCGTTGGGTTGTGCCTGAATACCGTCGCATTCAGGCCTTTGACTGGGACTTTGCTCCATTACCGCGCGGCAGCGAACGAGCCAACATCATCCTCACGGTTTCGTGGAGTATTTCCGCGCAGTCGAAGCATAAAGATGACGCGTGGAAACTGGTGCGCTGGCTAACGAACGTCGAAGGTCAGAAAGCGCAGGCGCGGCTGGGGCTGGCCATTCCATCCAATCGCGCGGCAGCGGAGAGCGATGCATTCATCGATCAGGCCAAGCCCGCAAATGACCGGGGCTTCCTTGACGCGATTCCAACGTCGAAGGTCATCAACTGGCCACCCAATGCAAAGTTTGAGCAACTATTGGGAACCAATCTTGACGAGGGGCTGAAGACTGGCAACAAGCCACTACCCGAGGCGGTGGCTGCCTTTGAAACGCTCTGGAAACAGGAGCGAGACAGTCCACTTGGGCGCGGGGGCTTTCCAGCCATGCCATGGCGCATGCTGACCACCATCATCATTGCAATCACCGTTGCCGGTGTTGCCGCAGTACTGCTCTGGTTCCGCAAACGCCCCCTGCCCCGTCACGAAGCGCGGGAAGAACGCGCCGGGTTCCTGTTTGCGTCGCCATGGATCATTGGCTTTGCAGTGTTTATGGCATTCCCGGTCGTGCTCTCACTGCTCCTGTCTTTCACAAGCTGGCGCGGACTCGCCACGCTTTCCGAAGCGAAGTGGGTAGGTGTTGGCAACTATCAGCAATTACTGCTTGAAGATTCGCGTTTCAAGACCAGCGTGGTGGTAACACTCTATTACGTCTTGGTAGCGGTGCCACTTGGACAATTGCTGGCGCTTGGCGCTGCACTGCTCATGAACCAGAAGGTGCGCGGCATTCCGTTCTTCCGCGCGGCGTGGTACTTGCCAAGCGTGCTTGCGGGTGTCGGCGTTGCGGTGTTGTGGCGCTGGGTGTTCGATTCCGACGCTGGCTTGATGAATTCCGTACTCGCGCCGCTCCTCTCGCCGTTTGGACTCGCGCCGCCGCATTGGTTTGGAGCGGACGCCAAGATCTGGGGTGCACCCGCGTTTGCCATCATGAGCGCGTGGTTTGTTGGTGGATCAATGATGATCTACCTGGCCGGGTTGCAAGGTATTCCGGATGAACTCAACGAAGCCGCCGAAGTGGATGGCGTTGGCCGGGTGCGTCGTTTTGTAGGAATCACGCTGCCAATGCTTGGGCCGGTGATTCTGTTCAATGTGCTGATGGCGGTGATCGGCAGCTTCCAAGTATTTACGCAGGCGTTCGTGATGACTGGCGGGGAGCCCGGTGACCTGACTCGTTTCTATGTGCTCTATCTCTACAACCAGGGCTTCGAGTACTACGAAATGGGCTACGCATCCGCGATGGCGTGGATACTTCTTGCGGTGGTGCTGGTGGTCACCGTGGTGATCCTGCGCTCGAGTGCGCGACACATCTACTACGAGGCGCTCAAGAAATAACCATGCGTAGTCGTACAGGAAACTCTCTGATTTACGCGCTGCTCATCGCTGGAACAGTGACGTTCTTGTTCCCGTTGTGGTGGATGGTGGCGGTCAGCCTGATGACGCCCGAAGCAGCACAGGCAGCAACCGTGCGCGGCGGATTGACGGCGCTCGTTCCAACTGATCCGCAGTGGCACAACTACCCGGATGCACTGATGCAGATGGGCAGCGTGCGTTGGACTGGATTTCTAGATGCGCTCGCCAACAGCGTGGTGGTGACCGTGCTGGCCACCGCTGGGACGGCACTGAGTTCAAGCCTGGTGGGCATGGCGTTTGCGCGGATGCGATTCCGCGGCAGTCGGCCGATGTTCTTGGTGATGCTGGGCACCATGATGTTGCCTGCGCAAGTCACCATGATTCCGCTGTTCATCTTGTTCCGCAACTTGGGGTGGATTGACACATTTCTTCCACTCGTGGTGCCGGCGTTCTTTGGAAACGCATTCTTCATCTTCATGTATCGGCAGTTCATTGCGCAGATTCCGGAAGCACTCCTGGAAGCCGCGCGCCTTGATGGACAAGGCTGGTTTGGAATCTGGTGGCACGTGATTCTGCCGCTGACCCGCCCGGTGACCGCCATCACTGCGGTCTTCACATTCATCTTCACATGGAACGACTTCTTGGCGCCGCTCATCTATCTGCAGAGCGACGACCAAGCAACGCTGAGCGTGGCCTTGAATTCGTTCCGTAATCAATACGGCGGCATCACCAAAGTGAACCTACTGATGGCCGCCAGCCTGACCACCATGGTGCCGTGCATCTTGCTGTTCTTGGCTGCGCAGAAGCAATTTATTGAAGGTCTCGGTAAGGGTGCGGTGAAGGGCTGACGCGCGGAAGCGTGGACGGCATGCTGGCGATTTACGAAGGAAACACATGGCAACCATCGAACTGAATCACGTCTCAAAGACCTACTCCGGCGATGTCCGCGCTGTCAGCGAGGCGACGCTTGCCTTCCGAGACGGCGAGTTCATTGTGCTTGTTGGACCATCCGGATGCGGCAAGAGCACGCTGCTGCGAATGATTGCGGGTCTTGAGGCGATCACGGGCGGGACAGTGGCGATCGGCGGTCGCGTGGTGAATGACTTGCCACCGAAGGATCGTGATGTGGCCATGGTGTTCCAGAACTATGCGTTGTATCCACATATGACGGTTGAGAAGAACATGGCGTTTGGACTATTGCGCCGGCGTAAACACAGCGGCCTTTCTGGTCTGCTGTTCCATGCCGCGGAGCGACGCGCAGAGCTTGCTGCCATTGATCAAAAGGTGCTTGATACTGCTCGCACACTGGGTATTGAGCCACTACTGGCACGTTTGCCGCGCGCGCTCTCCGGTGGTCAGCGACAACGCGTGGCGCTCGGCCGCGCGTTGGTGCGCGAGCCGCAAGTGTTCCTCTTCGACGAGCCGCTCTCAAATCTTGACGCACGTCTGCGGATTGAAATGCGCGCGGAGATCCGGGAACTGCACCGGCGCACCAAAGCCAGCATGGTGTATGTGACGCATGACCAAGAAGAGGCGATGACGCTTGCGGACCGGATGGTGGTCATGAAATTTGGCGTGGTCCAGCAGTTTGGGACGCCCGGCGAGTGCTATGCACGACCAGCAAACCGATTTGTGGCTGGATTTGTAGGTACGCCAGTCATGAACTTCATTGAAGGTCGCGTTGACGGTGGTGTGTTCGTTTCTGCTGACCTGCGCGTGACTTTGCCTACCGCGCGCTGGCCACGCATGCCCGCGGGTCCGTCAACATTGGGTGTGCGACCCGACCAGTTGCGCGTCCTGCACAGCACGGATGCGGGCGCGGGAAGCCCCGCCGCCGATGGAACTTCGGTGCCCGCCACCGTCCGTGCCATCGAGCGACTCGGAGACCGCATGGACGTTGCTGTCATGATTGGCGGTACGCGGCTGACCGCGCGTATTGAGAATGATGATCGCCTGGTGGAGGGCGGCTCCGTATTGGTGCACATTGGCCTTGGTGCCGCACATCTCTTTGCGAGTGGTGAAGATGGAGCGCGGCTCGCCGATGCGCACGATGTTGCATGATGTTGCATGACATTGCATGACAAAAGTAGAACCGCGGGTCCGGCACAAAGGCCGGACCCGCGGATGTTTCATGCATCAGCCATCACCTGTACTGGCGATCGCGCCAGAAGGCATCAAGCATCAACCGGGGCACGGTCCCCAAGCGCCAAGCATCTGTCCCAGGTCCGCGCCGGTGACGGCGTTGTCGCCGTCAAGATCAGCTGGGCACGGCGTCGGCTCATTGCAAGCTCCCCATGCGCCAAGCATCTGTCCAAGGTCCGCGCCGGTGACGGCATGGTCGCCGTCAAGGTCTGCCGGGCAAGGATTCGGAGGGGTTCCGACACCAACGATGAAGAACTGATCGCCAGGGACCACGGATAAGTCAAGCAAGCGCGGTTCGCCCATGTTTCCGTACCCAGCAGGCAGCGGAGAGATGAACTGGTTGGATGCGTAATCATGCCCACCACCATTGATGAACGCGCAGACCTTGATTGGACTCACGCCGTCCCAACCGAGCACCGACATCGGGATGCGAAGTTCGATACCGGTAGCGACACCTGCGCCGGTGGAGGTGCCAGCTGGATCACCATCCACTCCAACGATGTTGCTGTTGTCGATGGCCGCTTGAATGCCATAGGTCACATCGTCAATATGAATGACACCAGTGGTTGGATCCGTCACGCTTTGACCGATGAATGAGCCGATGCCACCGCCCTCGGTCAGCACCTGCGCAAAGTTTGCGTAGAGGGTGTACGGAGGGATTCCGTTGGGGATTCCGCCGGTACAGGTGAAGTAGAAGTCTGCACCAAATCCGTCGTCAAACTTCAGACCGGGGAGCGCGTTGACGGCGTCGGCACCCATACGGTTCAGACCGTTGAAGTCAACATCAACGTTGTCACTGCGAAGCTGATTCTGACCAGCACCCGCCTTGCAGTCGATGAAGAGTTCGAACTTATTGAAATTGCTCTCCAAGTTGCCGGCGAACGTTAAATACAGGTAGCCGCCCACCGCATCGAGGCTGGCAAAGGCACCATCAAGTTCGCTGCCGCCGCAGGTGCCCCTCAGGCCGTCGATGCTGTTACCGAAACCGGTACCGACCGACTGAACGACCGCGGCTGGTCCATAGACCGCTTCCGCGGTTCCATCGACGACGATCTGAGCAAAGGCGGATGCGCTGAGCACCAGAGCGGACGATGCAACAAAGTAGTAGTTCTTCATGTGTGGAGTGGCTCCTGCCTGCGTGCACGCATCCCGGGATCGGGTGCTGAGAATGGAATCTGCTCGGGCAACTCACCCGTGCATGAATCAATGTAGAGGCAACACGCAAGTTGTCCAACCCAAGTTCGAGAACGATCCCAATTCCCATGGCTTGATGCCACATTTCCTGCTGCACATGCACCCCAGCGCGCTAACTTCGCCCATTTCGACCGGCCGTGCCGCCGATAACTGCACTGCAGTGGTATCCCCCCTATCCTGACACGATGCCGCGTTTCCGACTGGTCGTCGCCTACGACGGCACCCATTTCCACGGTTGGCAGCGCCAGGATCCACCTGGCGCGCCGTCACTACGCACGGTGCAGGGCGTGCTGGAGGCTGCGGTTGCCATCGCGGTGAAGCGCCCAGTCATTGTCATGGGCGCGAGCCGCACCGATGCGGGAGTTCATGGATTTGGACAAGTCGCGGCCTTCACCGCCGAGACGCGCATTCCGATGGAGCGCATGGCGTTGGCGATCAATGCGCGCCTGCCGCGTGATGTCCGTGTTCGTTCCGCGGAAGTGGCTGACCCACACTTTAATCCGATTTCTGATTGCGTGAGCAAGTGCTACCGCTACTCGATTGCACATGGCGACTTGGGCACTGACGGAAATCTGCTCTTTGAGAAACGGTACGTGTGGAGTACTCGACACCCCCTTGATCACACACGCATGGCCGCCGCGGCGGCAGTGCTGGTGGGCACGCATGACTTCGCAGCGTTTGCACAGGCGAGTCATGGCCGCGAGACAACGGTGCGATCCATCTATGGATGCACGGTGATCTCACCGCAGCCCGGGCGTATCACCATTGAAGTTGCTGGCAACGGATTTCTCTACAACATGGTGCGAATCATTGCCGGAACGCTCGTTGACGTTGGCCGCGGGAAGACTGACGTGGCGCATGTGCGCGAAGCGCTCGCGACGTGCAACCGCACGGCCACTGGTCCAACCATGCCGCCACATGGTCTTCGACTGGAATGGGCTCGATACGGCGCGCTGCCAACCGATGAGACCGACGCATGATGCGGGCGGTTCGCGCTACTTGTGCACTGCTGTGTGCGCTCGGAATGCTGCAACTGACTACGAGCGTTTCAGCACGGACCACGTCGCTGCCGTTCAGTGCTGCTGCGCTCGAATTACCGCGTTCCCTGGCCGACAGCAACGCCGCACTTGATGCGGCGCGCACCTTGCGAACAGAGATGGACGCACTGGCAGCGCAAACTGCTGGGCTCACGCGTGATGCACGGGTGAACTTTCGCCGGGTTGCTTTCGATCTGCTGTTTCACGGTGCGGCCGCACCGTTTGATTCGCAAGCGATGGTGATTGCCGGACTGCGCATGGTGGCCGTGCGTGCGGAACTTGATCAGACGCTCAGCAATCCACTTGCCACGGAAGTTGATCGCAAGGGAGTTGATCGCAAGGCGGTGGATGAAGCACTGCTGCGCTTTATTCAAGCGAGTGACCACGGGCTTGAGCCGCTACCTGCGCCCGATCATCCTGAAGTGACACTGGCGCCAATATTCTTGCCACTGGAGCAGGCGGTCGCGATGTTGGAATCTCGTACCCCGGCACCATCGCCAACGGCGTGGCCGGCACGCATTGATTTCACGCTCGGTACCGCGGGCACCGCGGGTACCGAACGCGACCCAGATGCCGCATTCGCTGCGGCCACTTGGATTGATCCCCAAACACGCCAGACACTTGCGGCGGCGTTCCAGCGTGCTCGAGGCGCACGCGACGCTTCCAGCATGCAGGCAATCACTGAATGCACGCGAGCGATCGAAGCCGGGACGGCCTTGGCAAATCAAGCCGATGGATGGACAACGAACGCCGTGTGCCAAGGCCTGCGCGCACTGGCTGGCGCATTCAACCGCGAGAATGCACAGCGATTGGCTGATGCTGTTGCAGCCGAAGTGACCTGCGTGACGTTTGACCCTGCGGTACTTAGAAACGACCTGCGTTCCGTGGCAACCGACTTGCGAACGCGTGCCATCGCACGCGGAGTTCACGTCGCGGTGGGGCTGCCTGTTCTCGCCCGTGGTTCGGACGCTGATACTGATCTGGCTTTCAAATCACTGCAGGCAGATGCTGCTGATCTTCTGCGAATTGGCGCCATGCAAGGGTGGGTCGATACGATCGGTGCGGTGCGCGCACCGTCCCGCGCTGCATTCGAATCAGTCAGCAAAGGATGGGCAACCGCCTTGCGCGACCCCGCTCGCGGGAAGGCCGCGCGCGATGCCATGGACATGTTCGCTGCCGAAGCAGATCTCATGACTGCTGGTCGGTTCGAACGCATGGTCAGACGCGGAGACCCAGCGGCTGTCAATGCCTGTTCGGGGCGCTCCAGTGAATTGCTTCAGGAACTCGACCGCCGAAGAAGCACATGGGCGGGTGCATGGGCGAGCGGAAAGGCGAATACAGAAGCGTCGCGACGTATGTTGCAAGGCTCACGAATTACAGAAATTTTGGAGTGGTCCGCAGCACTGCAGAGCCACGAAGGTGCGGAGCGCCAGCTCAACGTGTGGGGAGGCTTTGCAGCACCTGCTGACGGATGGTTGCCGCACCCAAAGACCATTGCTGCGCGTAGCGCGCTCGCGCTCGAAGCATTTCTCGCCGGGCAGGACGAAGCTACGGAAGCGGATGTTGCCAACGTGGAGTCCGATGTACCGCTCATGGTTGTAGTGGCGCGGCTTGCGGAGACGCTGGAGCCATGGCTGGCAACCCGCAACACACTCGGTGCACGGCTTGCAGCCATCCGAGATGCACCGGCTACTCACGCGTACTTGGCTTCCGACCGTGCCGTCCTCATGCAGCTCGCCCGCTGTTTGACGGAAGTGACGCGAGCGCGCACGCTCCGCCAGGGCGAAGTCGCCAAAGAGTTGCAGGCTCTGACCACTGTCATTTGCGCTGAATTTGCGGGGCAACTTGACGGTGATGTGGCACGATTGGCTGCGCTCAAGCGTCTGGCAGCGGAAATTGCCGCCCGCCCCGCCACTCCGGCCGGCGCTTCCCCAAAGCGCCGCTAGGCTTCGCGCATGAACATTCTTGTTGCAGGACCGCATCCCGACGATCAAGAACTTGGCATGGGAGGCACCATTGCCCGCTTGGTATCGCAGGGACATCGCGTGCTGTTGTTGGACCTGACCGATGGCGAGCCGACACCCTTTGGTGATCGGGCCACCCGCGCACGTGAGTCTGCAGAAGCCGCCCGCATTCTTGGGGCAGAGCGCATCACGCTCGACTTACCGAATCGCACCGTCACGCATTCGATCGAAGCGCGGCACAAAGTTGCTTCGGTGATCCGCACTTTCCGCGCAGAGATGATCTTTGTTCCGTACTTCGAAGACGCTCACCCCGATCACATTGCCGGAACCCGCATCGTGGAAGACGCGCGCTTTGATGCAAAACTCAGCAACTGTGGCTTGGCTGGCGAACCGATCTATCCAAAGTGGTTGTTCCACTACTACGCAACCCACTTACGGATCGTGCCGCAGCCGTCATTTGTGTTTGACACAACCGGCTTCAGTGAGCAGAAGCGCAACGCCGTGTTGGCGTATCGAAGCCAGTTTGTGGACAACCCAGGAAACAGACGAGTGGTGGACTGGCTGGACGCCGCCGGTACGTACTTCGGCAGTCGCATTGGCACCGCTAGCGCGGAACCGTTCTTTACGCGCGAGCCCATTGGAATAACTGGACTTTCTGCGCTGGCGTGAAAGGCACGCACGCAGCGAAGTCGGACGGATCGCCGTAAGCGCTTCAGCGATTAGGCGAGCTTCTTGACCGTTTCCACAACGCTCTCGGCAACCCAGTGGCGCTGTGCTTCGGTGAGTTCGCCGTAGATCGGCATGGCAATCGTTTCGAGCGCGGCACGCTCCGAATGCGGGAACACGCCCTTCTGGTATCCCAGGAATTTGAAGCACTCTTGCATGTGTAAGCAGAGCGGGTAGTAAATCTCGGTGCCAATCTTGCGCTTGGTGAGCTCATCGCGCACCGCGTCACGGATGCGCGCTGGCACGCGGATCACGTACTGGTTGTAGATATGACGGCCAGCAGTCGGCGCTTTCGGGAATCGAAGCGGAAGCCCGCCCGCGTCCACCGGAACTGAGCTGTCGGCTGCACCATGGGCGGTGAAGAATTCGTCGTACCACGCGGCATTGCGCTGGCGCGCGTTACTCCACGAATCAAGGTGCCGGAGCTTGATGCTGAGCACCGCGGCCTGCAGCGCATCAAGACGCGAGTTCATGCCGATTTCTTGGTGGAAATACTTTGGCTCCATGCCGTGATTGCGCAGGCGCTTCATGCGGGCCGCGTGCACATCAGAGTTGGTGGACATGATGCCACCGTCGCCAAATCCACCAAGGTTCTTGGAGGGGAAGAAGCTGTAGGTGCCAATATCGCCAACGCTTCCAACGCGGCGACCGTGCACATCTTCAGTGCCAATTGCTTGCGCGCAGTCTTCAACAACCGTCAGGTTCCGCGCCTTGGCGATCGCCATGATGCTGTCCAGGTCAGCGGCTTGACCAAAGAGATGCACGGGCATCAAGCACTTGACCTTCTTGCAGCATCCGAAGGCTTCTTCAGTTGACTTTGGGCAAATGTTGTAGGTGGTTGGGTCGATGTCCACAAAGACCGGGCGTGCGCCAAGGCGATGCACGCTGCCGGCGGTGGCGAAGAATGTAAAGGTTGGAAGAATCACCTCGTCGCCGGGACCAATATCAAGCGCTTGCAGTGCAAGCAGAATGGCGTCAGAACCATTCGCGCAACCGATCGCATGCTTGGCGTGGCAATAGGCGGCCACTTCCTTCTCAAGCTCGTCGATCTTGGGGCCACCAATGAAATACTGGCTCTCCATGACGGCGAGCACGGCGGGCTCGATCTCAGCACGGATGGTGGCGTACTGCGCTTTCAGGTCAAGAAGCGGGACAGTGACTTCACGGGCGGTCGCGGTGGTCATTACGAGATGATACGGAGCAGCGCGTTTCCAGTCAGCCTGCGGGCCGACAACATTTCAGAAGCCCGTTCCGCAAAAATGTGCTCCAAAGACTGAGCAATTACTCAGTCAGTTACCGGTGCTGCCAAATCCGCCCCCGCCGCGCGATGTTCCATCAAGTTCCTCAACCACGCGGACGGTCGCACGCGCCACGGGCGCAACCACCATCTGCGCGATCCGCATCCCGTGCTCCACCGTAAATGCTGCACGCCCCAGATTCACGAGCGGCACCTTCATCTCGCCGCGGTAATCACTGTCAACGGTGCCTGGCGAATTCGGCATGCCGATCCCGTGCTTCGTGGCCAAACCGGAGCGCGGTCGCACCTGCGCTTCAAAGCCATGTGGAATGGCCATGGCAAATCCACACGGAATCATGGCGATGTCACCAGGCGCAAGTGTCACCGGCGCTTCGATGCAGGCGTGGAGGTCGAGGCCCGCCGCGTGCTCGGTTTGGTAGGCGGGGAGCTGCGCGCCTTGGTGGAGGCGGAGGAAACGGATTTCGACGGCGTGCATGGTGCGGAGCCTAGCGCGGCGGCGGCGGCAAGGATCTCGTCGGCGTGACCTTCGGGCTTGACCTTGTCAAAGCGTGCCGCCACTTTGCCATCGGGACCAATCAGGTAGGTGGTCCGCGCAACACCCATGTATTTCTTGCCGTACATGGATTTTTCCTGCCACGTTCCATAGGCAGTGCACAACTTCGGCGCCTTGCCGGCGGCGGGCTCGTCGGCGAGTAGCGCAAACGGCAGCTTATATTTCTTGATGAACTTCACATGGCTCGCCGTGCCGTCTGGGCTCACGCCGAGCACTTCGATACCTGCCTTGCGCAACTTCGCCCACCCGTCACGGAAGGAGCATGCTTCCACGGTGCAGCCCGGGGTGTCATCCTTTGGATAGAAGTACAGCACGACGGATCGCCCTTTGAATTCGGCAAGCGTTCGGAGCGTGCCGGTTTGGTCGGGAGCGGAGAAAGCGGCGGCCTTTCGGCCAGGATTCAAGAGGGGCATGGCAGGAAATGTACGCGCCAAGTCTGCTTTAGACCAGCACAAATTTCGTGGCCGCCACCAGAATCACCACTCCAAGCAATACACGCAACGTCCGCTGCGACGCACCGCGAACGCTCCACTGCGCACCCATCCATCCACCGACCGCCACGGCAGCAGACGCCCACCAAATCCAGTGCTCACACTGAATTCCCTGGGTCATCATTCCAGCAAGACCGGCAAGCGAGTTAGCCAGAATGAACGGTGCGGACACAGCGGCAGCCTCACGCGGTGTTGACCAACCACACAAGATGAGGAGCGGTGTGAGAAAGATGCCACCGCCCACACCAACCAGTCCGGAGAGTGCGCCAATGACTGCGCCGACGGCAAGGGCGACTGGCAACGACAACGTGCGAGCTGGTCGCTGCACCGAAGGAACAAAGAGCCGCACAGCAAGAAACACCAGCACCACTGCCACCACTATCCGAAAAGTGCTGTCCTGCAGTGTGCGCGTCCCTCCCAAGAATGCCATTGGAACGGAGGCCACAACGAACGGCATCAGCATCCGCCAACGAATCTGCCCCGCGCGAGCGAACATCACCGTGGCTACCAGCGATACCAATACGTTGAGTATCAGCGCAGTCGGACGCATCACTGTTGCGCTGATGCCAAACAAGGCCATCACCGCCAGATAGCCCGATGCACCGCCATGGCCAACACTTGCGTAGAGCGCGGCAAGGACTGCGAGCATCAGTACGAATGCTTCGATGGATCCGGGGGTCTCCATTCCATCACAAGGTACCCCCAGCGCCACCGTCCACGCGCGCGATTTGGAGTACAGCAGTCCACCGTGCACGGTGTGCTACCCTCATCACGCCTTGCGAAGCGATGCGCCACACTCGATCGGCACTGCAAACGTGCCCGCACTAGCACGTGCCGGGAGCGGCACCGAATTCTCAGGCACGATCGCATTGCCGCAAATCAACGCGAAAAGTCCAGGGATGGAGCGGAACCCGCAGCAACCACTACCTGCGGCACCCGACGCTGTCCGGGCGGGACGGCGCATGATTGATTCGCACGGGCGCACCATCCTTGATTTGCGAATCAGTATCACCGA
>JBDKKN010000203.1:0-26432 GCA_039796075.1 Planctomycetota bacterium
CCGTTTCCGCTTGTCTTAGCGGTGGCGCTTTTTACGGGTGCGAGGCGGGAAACCGTCTTGGAGCCAGCGCGCGAGGCGCTAGCGGAGGTCACCTTTGGCATAGACGGGCATTCTAACGAAATAACGCATAAAACGCGAACTGCCGCACGCTAATCGTTATATTGCAGACAGTTACGTCATCGCCACTCATGCCGCGGATAGCGCCGTTTGAGTTCCTTTTTCACCTCGGGGTACAGCCGCTCCCAAAAGCCGGGTAGATCCTCGGTCACCTGCACTGGTCGCCGATTCGGCCCAAGCAACTCCAGCACCACCTTCACTCGACCACCTGCCACCGTCGGATGTCCAGCGAAGTCATAGAAGTCCTGAATCTTCCCGCGCCCGCGCGGTGGCTTGCCCTCTGCATATTCAACCTTCATCTTCCATCCACTCGCCAACGCCAACGCCGCAGGCGCTGCTCGCTCAACAAACTGCTGCTCATCCCAGGAAAGCGCGCTGCGAAATATGTCGAGCACCGGACGCGAGTCAAGATCCGAAGCCCGTGCACATCCCTGCGCGATCTCCGCTGCCAAGACTCCCATATCGTCGGCGTCATAGGTGATCAGCCCGCGTTCGGGAAACCACGCCGCAACGCATCGCACCCGTGCGATCCACTGATCAACGGCTTCGTCCCATGTTGCTGGCCGCAACTCACCGCTCGCTACGCGCGATGCCAACTCGTCATGCGCAGCAGCTTTGGCCTCGCGCCCTCGCAATGGCCGAACAATCTGCGCAAACACAATTCCATCAAACACACGTTCTTCAAATTCCGCCGCCGCGCCAAGTTCATCACTGAATCGCACCTCAGTCTGCGTAGAAACTCGATCCGGCATCGCGTGCTCAACCCACTCAACCTCCAAGGGCGTGACCATGCCAAGCGACTGATGCACTTGATCACCTCGTCCACCCTCGCGCACTTCAAGTGCCAAAATGAAGCCCATTCCGCGCTGAATGCTGGTTGGGTCGATGCTCACCTTGCGGCGCCCAGGCATGGCGCAATGCGGCCGTTGCGCATCCATCCGCCAACCGACATGATCAGCAAATCCTGCAAGTAGCGCACGGGAAACCCGCGCAAACGAATCGCCAGCGAATGCAGCGGTCGCGCCGATCTCATCATCACCACTCGCAGCGGCCCGCACCAACTCCCGTGCTGCCGATGCCACCTCGCGACACGCGCCGAGCGAAGCCTCTACTCCCTCATGTCGCGCGTTGCGGAATCCACTGGCCTCCACGCGCAACAACAATTCTTCGCGTGAAGCGATGTCACTCGGTGGCTCACCATCCGGTGTCAATCGCACCAATTGCGCCGCACCGCCACTCTGCACAACATCTCGGTCGGAAACAATGGCGCACCAACGCGCCGCGCGCTCCAATACGCCAAGCGATCCGGCCTCTACTAATACGCGCCCAAGCCGTGGATGCACCGGAATGCGCGCGAGCCGAGTTCCCAGCGCGGTCAACATTCCATCAGCTCGTAGCGCACCAATCGATTCAAGCGTCCCGCGTGCGCGCAACACCGCATCATCCGTCGGCGGATCAAGCCAAGGAAATTTCTCAAACGGACCGAAGCCCATGGAGAGCACCATCAACATTGATTCCGCGAGGTCAATACGGCGCACCTCAGGCGTTTCCGCGGCAGGCCGCTGCGCTTGCTCCCACTCCGTCCACAAACGCACGCACACTCCCGGTGCCGTTCGCCCCGCTCGACCGGAGCGCTGATCGGCACTGGCGCGGCTAATCGCCTCAGTACGCAATGCATTCAGCCCGCGGCGCGGATCCACGCGAAACACTCGCGCTAATCCACAGTCAACCACCATGCGGACACCGGGAATGGTGATCGAAGTCTCCGCAACATTGGTAGCCACAATGACCTTGCGCCGACCGCGCGCAGCGGGCGCAACCGCTGCGTCTTGTCGATCAGCTGGCATCGATCCATGCAGCGGAACCACATCAAACGCGCTGCCTCCAGCAATCACCCGTAGTTCGGCGCGTACCGCATCCACGGTGCGATCAATCTCAAAGGCGCCCGGCATGAATACCAACGCATCGCCTTCGTGTCCTTCATCAACCAACCGTCGCACCGCACGCGCTGCGCGCTCCCACACCGGCACGCCTTCCGCCCCCGGCTCGTAGCGAATACTCACTGGATATGCGCGACCTTCCGCCGTAAGCACTGGCGCATTGAGATACGCGGCCGCCTGCCCGGCGTCCATGGTTGCGCTCATGGCGGCCACCATCAATGCCGGGCGCTGTAGGCGCGCGGCACGGACCACTCCAAGTGCAAGATCAGCAAACACACTGCGCTCATGAAATTCATCAAGCAACACGCAACCAATGCCCTTGAGCAATGGATCGCGTTGCGCTTGGCGCAGGAACACCCCTTCGGTGACAAATCGAATGCGCGTGCGCGGACCGACCACGCGCTCGAATCGCGTTTGGAATCCGACATCTTCACCAAGGACCACGCCCATCTCTTCGGCCACCCGTCGGGCGGTCATGCGTGCCGCCAACCGACGCGGCTCCAACACCACAATCTGCCCCTCGACGAGCCCAGAACGCGCCAAAATCTGTGGAACTTGCGTGGTCTTACCGCTTCCCGTGGCAGCCGTCAGCACCATGGCGCGCGCAGTGCGCATGCATTCGGTGATCTCCGCCGCGGCGCGCAATACTGGCAATGCGGCATCCGTACCCGAGCCGCCGTCGCTCGCGCGCGCGCCTGTCACTGTCCAGTCAGCATGCGCGTGCGCACCGCGTCCATGAATCGCGAAATCTGCGCCTGCTCGCGCGGACTGGAAGCCGGCTCAACTTCCTTCTCCCAGAATCCAAGGAATCGATCCGCTCCCTTGTCACTCAAGCTCTTGCCCTTCATGCGCTCACGCTGACGCTCTTCGCCGCGCTTCGCTTCGGCGCGCGCGTTGGTCATGATGTCGTCGTTGGTGCTCTCTGACTCCTTGCCAGTAGCGGTGGTCTCTGCAAAGCGGAACCAATCAGCCACCCACTTGTCAATGAATGCCCCGCGCTCACCAACGGGCAAATTCACGTAGGTAGCAGCACCTTGGATCAAGATGTCCTTGGCAAGAATTCGCACGTTCTGCGTCATCTGCTCGCGCACCTTGCCGGTGACACCAGCCAAGAAGGCAGAAGCCACCACACTGTCCTGCTGGTTCATTCCACGGAAACGACCGATGAACTGCTGCACGTACTTGACGCGCTCGTCCACCGAAAGCATGTTGAAATCATCGGTCGTGAAGTAGCCAAGCACGTTGTCCACTGGCGAATCAAAGATGGAGGGCGGGGCCTTCCAGCGCCCAGCAAACCACCACCATGATCCGCTTGCCAACAGCGCCACAACAAGTGCGGCGGCAAAGGAAGCAACAATCTGCGAACGGTGCTCTTCCCAAAGCTCCCCAATATCCATGTCACGAGATCTGATTGATTCCATCAAGTTCATGGTGTAGCTCCGGTTTCGGCGTCCTGCGAAAGGTCTTCCGCCATTCGCGCACTGCCATCAATATAGACGCCGTTCCGCTCCACGCCAACGCGGCGATGGCGATCTTGGCTATCAGTCAGCAACGGGTACCGCGCTGCCTCGCGCTCAAAGAACTCGGTCATCGCGCGCGCCTCTGCATCTAACCGAACGGTCATCAATCGATCCATCGATGTAGTCGTTGGATCAAATGACATCAGTAATGTCACTACATCCACTTGCACCGCGGGTGTGTAACGCAGCAAGCCCGGCAAGTACATGTAACTGGTTCCAGTTGAAAGCGACTCTTCATCTTTGTCAGAGGGGCAAATCCATGACGAAGAATCCGCTGGCATAAAGCCCGAAAGAAAGTTCGGTAACCCGCCGTCGATACCCGCATCAGTGACCACCGGCAGGAATTCACACATGGGCAGACGACCGCTGTTCTGCTGCCGATAGGAATCCACTGCAATGAAATCTTGGCGCAGGTTGGAGAGGCACCCCGCATTCTGACTTTCGCGCTGAATTCCCCGGGCGCTCGGAACAATGATCCCAATAAGGATTCCGATGATGGCAACCACCACCAAGAGCTCAACGAGAGTGAACGCTTTCCGACTCATGGGAAGCATTCTAGGCACCCCGGCTCATGCAGCAAACATGGCTTCCACGAACCTATCCGGGTCAAACGGCTGCACATCGTCGGGTGTTTCGCCAACTCCAACAAGTTTCACCGGCACGTCCAGCGCATCGCGAATGGCCACCACAATGCCGCCCTTGGCAGTGCCATCAAGCTTGGCTAGGAATATTCCGCTGACATCACATGCCGCCTTGAATGCCGTTGCCTGCAACACCGCGTTCTGGCCGCTGGTGGCATCAAGCACCAAGAGAATCTCGTGCGGTGCGCCGGGAATCTTCTTAGCAAGGACATTCCTGATCTTGGTCAGTTGCCGCATCAGGTTGTCTTGTGTGTGCAGACGTCCCGCCGTGTCGACCAGCAAAACGTCAACTCCGCGCGCAATCGCAGCCTCCGCTGCATCAAACGCCACGGCTGCAGGATCCGCTCCTTGCGCACCCTTGACAAGGTCCACACCAAGGCGCCGCGACCAGGTTTCCAGTTGCGCCACGGCGCCCGCGCGAAATGTATCGGCAGCAGCCAACAACACACTTCGACCGTCATCCTTCAAACTCTTAGCGATCTTGGCAACGCTGGTGGTCTTACCAGCACCGTTGATCCCGACCACAAGCACGACGGTTGGCTTGGAAGCCGCCACCGCAATCTCACGCGAACCAGATGCCAAACGTGCCTTCAGACGCGCCTTGAGGAATTCAATCGCATCCTCTCCGCGCGGCACACGGCCAGAGCGAAACTCCGCGCGCAACTCCGCAGCGATCTCGCGCGCGGCGCGCACCCCGACATCAGCAGCAACCAAGGTCCGCTCAATATCATCGATCAGTTCCTCACTGAGCGTGCGACCATGCAGGATGGAACGAAATCCGGCGCCGAATACCTCGGCCGTCTTCTGCAAGCCACGCTTGATCGCATCGACCGCGGCACGAAAGAACATCTCAGCCTTCCCCCACGGCTTCCGCACTACCAGCGGCGGCATCGTCATCGCCACTCACGCCGTTCATGATCTTGTCGAGTACCCCGTTAACGAACTTGCCGCTGTCGGCCGTTCCAAATTCCTTCGCTAATTCCACGGCATCACTGACCACTTTGCGTGGCGGCTCGGATGACTGACGAAGTTCGTACCAACCCAAGCGCAGCAAATTTCGATCCACCACTGGCTGGCGGTGCGGCGGCCATTCGCGGGCCAAAGTTGCAATTTCACGGTCGGCGTCGTTATGGAATTCCCATGCCAGCGCAGCAAGCGCCATACCACGCTCAATGTCTCCAACAGCTGCGTGATCGGTATCGGTCTCCGCCTGTGACATGCCCACCAACGCACCATCGGAACTCTGTCCAGCGTCCAATTGATACATGGCCTGCAGCGCGCAACGACGCATTGCGAGTGTGGCTGCACCTTCAGGAAGTCGTTCGTGCCCACCGGCTGCCCCGGCGCCAGTGGTTCGTTCATTGCTAGTCATTGGCGGAGGTCCTCACACGCGCGCACACAGGCCAGCGCAGCGGTCATTGCTTCCGCGCCTTTGTTTCCGATCTCGCCACCAGCACGCGCGCGCGCCTGCTTCAGATTCTCAACGGTCAACACTGCTAAACCAACTGGCTTGCCGCGCGTCACAGAAATGCGCGCTAACTCACTGGTCACCGCTTGACCAAGGTGACGATCATGCCGCGTCTCCCCGCGCACGATGCACCCAATCGCTACTGCCGCTGCAATGCCTGCACGCGCGAGCGCTGTGTCAATCAGTAGCGGAATTTCAAATGCGCCCGGTGCCTGCAAACGAACGATGTCCGATGCTTGGCCGCCAAGCCGCAGGAATTCGGCAGTCGCTGCCAATTCCATCGCCTCGGTAATGTCACGGTGATACGAGCTCACCACGATCGCCACGCGAAGCCCGCGTGCGTCCGCAGGAATAGTGCTGTCAGCCTTCATTTCGGTACGGATCTCTGTTGAATCTAAGAACAAGCAACTTGCTTCAGGAGCACACGCAAACTGACGCGCCCGGCGGTTCCGGGCGGAATGCCCACCGTCGGGCTGATGATCGTAGCAGCGCCCCGTTACCATGAGCCGGTGCGTCCAGTTGCCGAGCGCATCCTCGACGCGTTTCAACTGACGCGGCTCTCCCTCGCGTTCGGCGCGGTGTGCGAGCTGTGGCTGGTGACGCTGCTCACACGTGCCGACCCGCGGTACGTGCACCTACCGCTTTATCACATGCCACTTTGGAAGGCGCTGGCGTGCACCGCGCTGGTTGCGATCGGTCTGTTCAGTTTCGCGGCCAGCCTGAATGATCTCCTTGATGTTCGCCATGATCGGCGCTTCAGCCCAGAGCGACCGCTTGCAGCTGGTCGCATCCGCACCTCAAGCGCGGCACTCCTTTCGTTCGGCGCATTGATGACGGCAGTGATTTCGGCAAGCACACTGGGCGAGCCCGCGTTGATCTTGACGGTTGCCGTTGCTGCAGCAGTCATGTTCTATGACGCCATTGGCAAACACATTCCATCCATCGGCATCGTCACCATCGGCCTCCTGCATGCAGCCAACATGCTCATCCCCAACTGGACGCTCACGTTCACGTTGCCGATCTGGTGGTCCATGTCTCACGCAGTGGCCATCGCTGCCAGTGTGCATCGATACGAAGACAAGCGCCCGTACTTTGGAACCAAGCGCATTCTTTCATTGGTGGCGGTATGGCTGTTCTGGTCGATCGCCCTCCTTGGTGGCGGAGCGCTCGCGGCGCGCAATTCCGCGGGCGGCTACTGGCCGCAAGTGGCGCGCGGTGATGAACTCATGGGCTCGGGGCCGATCGGAATCATTTGGCCCGTCTTAGCGCTCGTTGGATTCCTGCTTCTGGTGCGCGCAAAAGTTGCGGGAAACCCCGGCGCTACGGGCGCTGAACGACTTCGTCGCTACGGCGCCATGTGGCAAGCCGTCTACGCGGCGGCATGGCTGATGGCTGCTGGCCTGCAAGCCGAAGCACTGGGTATGGCCGCACTCGCCCTGGCCGGGATCGTGGCGATGACCCTGCTAAAAGAAATCAACGGATTGAGCGGGCGCCCCATCAGTTGGCGGTGAACCGCCCGCGGCTGAAGTAGCCTTCCGCGCGTGCCCCGCGCGTCCATCACCACCATGCGAAGTTTGGCATCCATCATTGGTTGCCTCAGCGTCACGGCGGTTCTATCCACCGCGCATGGACAAGTGGAACGAGCACGCGTCGAAGGCGATCGATTGGGCGGATTTGTCATTCCCACCGAGCCCGGTGTGTGGCCGATCACGCTTCGTTCCACCAATGCGCACGTCTGGAAAGTGGACAGCACGCAGCGCGTCTATCTCACCGGCCGCGTCGGTGTGAACCTTGGTACCTATGACTTCACTTCCGACCGCGCGGTCATTTGGATCGAACGAATTCCAAGCGCCAAGGGATTGATCACGCAGATCGCTGTGTGGTTCCCGGAAACCATCGAGCCCACCAAGGCGGCTGGTCTCGGCGCTGGCGGTTCGAACCTCTTTATCACTGCCAGCACCTACGGCGATGTCTCGCTCTCAGCGGTGCTCTTTGAGCCAACCGCTCCTGCGGCCAACGAAGACCTGGCGCGCGCGCAACAGCGGCTCGCCGCATACCTGGTTGAACTGAGCGCCAAGCCACCAGCGCTGCGCATTCTTCCTGAAGTACTTCGACCGCCGCCGCCGCCCAAGCCGGCCCCCATGGTGGTTGGCGAAAACGCACCACTGGATCGAAGCGTTGCGGCCAAGCTTGAAGCAGCTGCGCAGCCTGGCGCTGCACAATTGATGGCGCAAATGCCTGCCGCCCCGCCGATTCCCGTTGTTGCTGGCGAAGCGATCCCCGGCTCATCATCGCGACCAATTGTTGCGCCGGACAGCATGGTGTCATTTGCCGCCGAGCAGATTGATGCTGACGCGCAGACGGATCAAATTGCACTCACCAAGGGCGTGACCATCGATGTGTTGCCGCGGTTTGAAGGCGGCGCATCACGAGCGCTGCAAATGCGCGCTGATCGTGGCGTAGTGTTTCTGAAGAAGGGAACACTGGGCGCACTCAAGGGTGGATCCACTGAAACCACCGCTGAGTCCGTGGCGGGCATTTACCTTGAAGGTGATGTCTACGCCACTGACTTCAAGTATGTGATCCGTGCCCGCCGTGCCTACTACGACTTTGCTACCGGCAAAGCCAGCATGGTGGACAGCGTGCTCCGCACCACTGCTCGAGGTGGCGTACCACTCATTGCACGCGCCGCGGAATTGCGCCAGTATTCGCAACAGCAGTTTGAAGGCAATGACATTCAGATCTCCATGAGCGAGTTCTTCGAGCCGCATCTTTCCATCGGCGCCGATCGCGCCACCATCACCGAAGCCGAGGGAGCCGACGGCGGAACCATCAGCAAACTGCGCGCTGACAACGTGACTTTCAAGTCTGGCGCAGTGCCATTCTTCTGGCTGCCCACCTTTGCATCCGAAGGCGACATGATGCCGCCCATTCGAGCCATCGGTGGCAACTACAACGAATTGACCGGCGCACAAATCTACTCCGAATGGGACCTATTCTCACTGATGGGGATCGCCAAGCCGCGCGACACTGACCTGAACCTGGTGCAAGAAACGCTCACCAACTACGGTGTCGGCGGCGGCGTTCGCGGCAAGGTAGGTGCTGCCAAGGTTGACGCATTGATCATCAATGACTTCGGAAATCCCGAGCAGACCTCCGCGGGTGAGGAAGTGGTCGCCACCGACTCCATTCGCGGCACATTCAATCTGTCGCGCGAATTTGTGTTCTCCGATACGTCGAAGTTGGAATTGCGCACTTCCTACGTCACCGACGAGAGCTTCCTGCAGATCTGGCGGCAGCAACAATTTGCCACTGAGTTTCAGCGCGAAACCAGCACCTACTACGTTGATCGCGGCGACCGTTCGGAGTTCTCCGCACTTGGAGCAATTCCCACCAACGACGTGATCACCAATAGTTCGCAGTTGGCATCGCGGCCATACCAGGTGCGCAAATTCCCCGAGGTTGCCTACAAGCGTTGGGGCGACACGCTGTTTGGTGACTCCATCGTCTGGCAGCAGGAATACAACTTGAACCTGATGGCGCTGGAGTTTGGCCGCGGTTCACAAGACAGTACTGGCGTACGACCCAATACGTTCAACCTGAACGGCCAAACCTATGCGCCCGGCAAAACGTTCACCAATGCCACCACGCTGACGGATCTGTACGAATCCAGTGGATACAACGGCGATACGGTCTCGCGCATATTTACCCGCCAAGAACTCTCCTCAACATTCGGCGGTAATGGCTGGAAAATCACGCCATTTACATCCGCGAACGTCTTTGGATACATCAGCGGTGATCGCACCAGTTACAACACCGAAGCTGAAGATTTCCGCGCCATCATCGCTACCGGCTTCCGCTCCAGTGCCGACTTCACTTCCAACTTTGACAAGTTTGAAGTAGCCACTCTTGATCTGCACCGCATGCGCCATGTGCTGACTCCGTACGTCAACACTTGGGCTGGCTACAACTCCGCCGATGACCTCGCCTACGCGATTTACGACCAAGAGATGGAAGGCGCCACCGGCGGCGCTGTCGTGCAAGCTGGACTGAAGCAACGCTTACAAACCATGCGCGGCGGTCCAGGCAATTGGCAGTCCGTCGATTGGTTGGTGTTTGACGTTGGCATCATGTGGAACGAAAGCGGCGACGACTTAGCACGTAACTACAACGACGGCGCCAAGTACAAGCAGAGTCTGTTCCCGCAGTATTTCGCGTGGCGCCCGGAATTGAGTCAGTGGGGTCGTAACGCGTACAGCAGCTTCCAATTTGCGGCAAGCAGTTCGTTGACGCTGCGTGGCAGCATTACCTATCTGCTTGCCGATGATCTGCCCTCGGATGGCACCGGTGCGTTCGGTCTTGCCAGCGCTGGCCGCGGCTCGATCGGCGCCACCATGCAACACTCACCGGATGTTTCAACATTCATCGAATACCGTGGCATCAACAACTTCGCGCCCGAGAGCGTGTACCTCTCTGACTCGTTGCTCTCTGGTGGCGTGAACTACCAGATCAGCAAGGCTTACACGGCGTCATTCGTTCCAACCTACGACCTGGAAGAGAACGACTTCCGCCTGTTCACCGCCAATTTGAGTCGCGAAATGCCTGATTTCACGCTGCTCGCCACCATTGGCTATGACGCCATTCAGGACCAGTATTTCGGTGGAATCAATATCGCTATCGGTGGCAAAGCAAGCGCCATGCCCTTCACGTCGCAAGCGATCAACCGCTGAGCACGCTGCAACCCGCACCACGCGGCCTTGTTAATCAAAAAGTTCTTCCGAACGCGCGGGCGGTTCGATGCCCACGTGTCGGAATGCTGCATGGGTCAACCGGCGACCCTGCCGAGTGCGCGCCAAGAATCCCACCTGCAACAGGTACGGCTCAACGACATCTTCAAGCGTGAGCGCATCTTCACCAATCGTGGCAGCGATCGCTTCCAGACCAGCCGGACCGCCCTCGTACGTGGTCGCCAAGGTCCGCAAGTAGCGGCGATCAAGTTCATCAAGCCCCAGCGCATCGACGCCCTCAAGAGCAAGCGCGTCGTCGACCACCCGAGTGTCAAGTCGCCCGGCCGCGCGCACCGCGGAGAAATCGCGCACGCGACGCAGCAGCCGAAGCGCCACGCGCGGTGTGCCGCGACTCCGTTCGGCAATCGATTGCAAGGTGCTTGCGGAAATTCCCTCCATCCGCAACAACCCAGCGGCACGCGCCAAGATGGCAACAATGTCCGTCACCGGATAGAAGCCAAGGTTGTGGGCAATTCCAAAGCGTGATCGCAGCGCCTGCGTCAACAGACCAGAGCGCGTCGTCGCACCGATCAACGTGAATGGCCGCAGCCCGATCGTCACCACCTTGGAGTTCATGCCGCTATCGACAGTGAAGTCGATGCGAAAGTCTTCCATGGCGGGATAGATGTATTCCTCAACCGCGGTGGGCAGGCGGTGAATCTCATCAATGAAGAGGACGTCATGCGCCTCCATCTTGGTGAGTGTGCCGATCAAATCGGCCGCTTTGGTGAGCGCGGGGCCGCTGGTCACATAGGCGCGGGTGCCCATTTCTGCAGCAATCACATGCGCAAGCGTGGTCTTACCAAGCCCAGGTGGACCATGCAGAAGCACATGCTCCATCGGTTCGCCGCGCCCCTTGGCCGCTTCGATGGCAATGCGAATCCGCTCAATCAGATCACGCTGACCAACGTATTCATCAATGCGAACAGGACGAAGCGCACCAGTTGCCTGTTCGGCGTCGGTGGCTTGTTCTGCTGCAGAAACGATGCGTTCGCGTGCCATGCCAACGAAGTCCGTCAGAACTGAACCTGCGGAGCGTTGCGCTGCGCCGGATCATCCACTTCAAAGAATGGCATGTCTTGGAACCCGCACATGCGGGCGATGAACAGTGCAGGAAATTGCCGTGCAGTGGAATTGAAGGTCTGCGCCGCGCCGTTGTATCCGCCACGCGCTCCAGCGATTCGATTTTCAATCTGCGAGAGCTCGCCCTGCAACTGCAAGAAATTCTGATTGGCCTTCAGGTCTGGATACGCCTCGGCAACAGCCATCAGGCGACCAAGTGCACCGCCCAGGCCTTGTTCTGCCTTGAGGCGCTCGTCCATGTTCATGCCGGGACGTACCGCAGCGGCGCGCGCAGAGATGACGCTTTCAAAGGTCTGCTTCTCGTGCGCCGCATAGCCCTTGACCGTATTGACTAGGTTTGGCACCAGATCATGGCGACGCTTGAGTTCAACATCAATACCACTAAACGAACCCTGCGCAGCAATGCGTGAGCGCGTGAGTGAGTTGTAAACACCAATGCCCCACAGCACGAGCCCCAGTGCTACTACGGCGATCAAGCCAATGATTCCCAGCGCGATGATTCCGATTCCTGCACCCATCGAAGTCCTCCTTGCGCCAGCGAATGCCAGCGACACGGCAAACGATACCCCAATCAGCGCTTCCGGCCTTTCGATGAATTCGCAAGTCGCAGCACCGCGGCAAACTCCGCGGCGGTGACCGGCGTCACGCTGAGGCGATTTCCCTTCTGCAGCGCAACCATGGACTGCAGGGCGGCTGCGGTGCGCAATTCTTCCAGCGCCACCACCTGCGTGAAGCACTCCACGAACTTCAGGTCACGCATCATCCACCGGGGCGCCGTGCGTGTTGACTTTGGGTCGTGGTACTCGCTCTTGGGGTCAAACTGGGTTGGATCAGCGCGCGCCTCGCCCACCACCTCGGCGACGCCGGCGACACCGGTCGGTTCCGCGTTGGAGTGGTAGATCAACACTCGATCGCCCGGCGACATGGAATCGCGCATAAAGTTGCGTGCTTGGTAGTTGCGAATGCATTCCCAGCCCGTCACGCCGTCGCGGCGTAGGTCAGTAATGGAATAGACGGAGGGTTCGGTCTTGCAAAGCCAGTAGGAGGGCATGCACCGAGGATATGCTCGTGGTCGATGCTCGTCGCGATACTCAGCGCTGCACTCATGACTGCGCCGCCCGCTGCGGGTGCGCCGGATGCCACGCCGCCGCTTCCACCGGCAGCGCCAGCGCCTGCAGCGCCGATCGCTCCACCTGCGACGGCTCCAACCAGTAACCCTGCCACGCCAGCACTTGCCACCGCGCGACCCGCGCATGGCAGCGGCGCCAATCCCAGCCGCGACGCGCGCAGCGCCGCTCGCGCCACCGCTGAGTCGGAACTCATGGCCACGCTGGTGCCTGCGCCGTCCACGACCGAGGAGATGCGCGCCGCCGCCGCGGCCCTGGGCGCCGAACCGGGCGCGAAAGATTCGCTGGATTCGTTGGTCCTGCAGTACGAGTCGCTCACCAAGGCGTCGTACGCCAACGCATCCGCGCTCGTTCACTCACGATTGTCTGCTGCCTACCGCAGTGCCACTGCTACTGGCTCGTTGGAACCAATGGCTGGTCCAGAGCTTGCCGCACTTCTGGAAGCAACCATTGACTGGCGCCGCACACTGGCGGCGGCGGACATGGAATTCATCACGCGTGCCGCAACGCTTCGAACAAGCGAACCCACACAACTGCCTGGAATGGCGCTGTTCATGCGCGTGGTCAAGCGTGATGACGTACCTGCCAATGATCCCGCAGCAGCTGTTCGTTTACCGGATTTACTGGACGAATCCGGAATCACGGGCATGGATCGCCGCCGAATTGAGGGCGCGCTGGAACGACATTGGTCACGCCTCGCCGGCGTCATCGCTGCGCGGCGTGTGGAACTGATGAGCACCGCTCTTGATCGCGCACGGCTTGAAGAATCCTGGGGACCGGCGTGGGAACTCACTGCTCCGCAGGCCGCCATCGACGAACGAATTCGCTTGCTCGACCAATTCGCTGCACGCGATCGCGCCTCCGAAGCACCGTTGCGTGCAGCCAATCATGATGCCGCGCTTGCGCTCTTAAAAATGCTTCCGGCGCCCGCGGCGGAGCTCCTGCGTGATGCGGCTGATCGATCGATCTGGCCATGGATCTTTGATTCCGAAAGCGCACTTGAACTTTCGGTAGCACGCGCCACGGAAATCGGCGGGCCATCACTGGGCGAGCCGCTCACTGCCATGATGTACGACCTGCAGTTGCGATTGAATGCATCGCGTCGCGAACTGAGTAAGCGCGCTGCCAACTCGGAAGAGCTTGACGCCATTGTGGCGAGTGCGCAATCCGGCGCGCCACCGCAAACGGTGGTTGCGCTTCTGGGGGCGCAGCGGCGCTTGCAAGAATTGATTGATAAACGGCGCCGATTGGTGCGGGACACCGCTGTTCGTATGGAGCAAGCGTCATCCGGTGATCCACGAACACGCGCAATATTCGCAGAACGCATCATGGCGTGTGATGCGGAAACGCGAACCGCGCAATGGCGACTGCGGGGGATCGATGATCGCATCGCCCAACTCAACGCCGGCGATTCGGCGAGCGATCAGTCCACTGATATAGATGAAGCGGCACCAAGTGGTGGCAGTGCGAACGATCGATGAGTCATCAATGGTGAACCCAACCCGCTTCATTCATAACCATCGCCACGTGTTGGCAACCGTGGCGCTTGTATTTGTATGCATCGTTGCGTTTGTTGCTGGCCCACAGGCGACCACCGCTGCGCCGCCAACGGCCGCTCCTGCCCCCACCCCCGCGCTCACGGCACGGGTCGATACCGCGCGTGGCACATTTCGAATCACCTTGCGTGTTGCCGAAGCTCCTATCTCCTGCGCCAACTTTGTCAATCTCGTGCAGCGCGGCGCGTACGAACGCAGTGCCTTTCATGATTGGACGCGTGTCTTGCGCCAAAGTGGCGGACCGAGTCAGTCGTTCGACCCGGGCTACACCATTCGCCGTGAATTCAGCGCCAAACTCATGTTTGACGGTCCAGGCATGGTGGCCATGCAGAAGTCTCCGGATGGCCAGCGCGCGCACGGAACACAGTTCTTCGTGACGGTGAAGGAGCAATCGCGCTGGAATTTGGATATTCCCATCTTTGGCACCGTTGCATCGGGCCAAGCGGTGGTTGATGCCCTAGCCAAGGGCGACACCATCACGCAGATCGTGATTGAAGGCGATCCCGCCCCGTTGCTCAAACGTTTCGCCAATGAAGTAGTTGAGTGGAACACCGCCCTGGATGCCGCCACCAGTCAAGCACACCTGCCGGCGCTTCGAACAGTTCCAAGTACTTCCGCAGATGGGGCTGCGCCTGCGGCGCCAATCGCTCCATCCGCGCCTCTTGCTCCATCCGCGCCACTTGCGCCATCCGCGCCTCTGGTGCCATCCGCGCCATCGCCACCCGCTGCGCCTACCGGCTCACCCCGCCCCTAATTCCAACTCTCACCCTTCGGCCAATCGGCGCTGTGCTGGCGTTCCGCCATGCAAATCAAGCGCTCCAAATCCACAATCGCATCGCGCACAATCCCCGCGCGCCGAAATGCATTCGGTTCGGCCAACAATTGATATCGATCTTCTGCATTACGTACCAATGCATACCCCGCCACTTCAATCGCGGCATGAGTCGGCACGTCATCACGAGCAAACCAATCGAGTACATGACGCGCCGCAATGACGCGCTCCAAGCGTGGGCGCGCAAGCAATGCATGCATCGCTCGGCGAACACGCATCATGCGCGGACGGTTCATATCGAGCGGCTCAAGCGGCTCCAACTCCGCCATGCGGTACGGTCGTGCATCGTCCGCTTCATGCATCGCAACGATCTTTGCACGAGCAACCCCGTGCAACATGATGTCATGCCGGCCGTCAGGCAGGCGCTGATGCTGAACGATCCGGCCCACGCATACCACCGGGCGGAGCGCGGGCGCGCCTCCATACGAATCACGCCATGCCTCACCTGCAAAGGTTGCCATCGCAATCGGCGCCGCATGTTCAAATTTGCCCGTCAGTGAAGCTCCAAGCGCATCAAGCACCATGCTCCGATAGCGCGGCTCAAACACATGCAGTGGCTGTAATGCGTGCGGCAGCAACGACACGGTTGGCAGCGGGAAGAGCGCTACCGGCTGCGAGAAGTCAACTGCATCAGCGTCGAACATGAACTGAATAGTAGGCAGTCCACACTCACGGCGTTCGAGTGCGCAGTTCAATACAACCCTCGCCACTCTCGCGCCGAATATCCCGGCGCCGGCTGACTACCTCGCGCCATGCGTCGAGTACGCCGAGCCGATCCAGCGAGGCAACCGCGGTACTCCCCAAGAGGTCGCATTCTGCCGCAGGAACCAAGCCATCGGAGAGGATCTTCATACGCCGCCACAGTTCTCGGCGCTGGCTGCGCAACGGGTTAGAGGCGTCCACCAATCGGTCGTGGGTGGCCCGCTCTTCTTCACCCATGAAAGCAATCGGCGGCGCTTCAAGGACAGCGGTGCCGAGTCGACCCCACTCCTGCCAAAATCCAGCCAGATCAGCCACTGTTGCCGAACGCCGCTGCATGCGTGGCACCACAAATGGCAAGCCAAAGAGATCAATATCCGCACCACCAGCGGCACGGCGCAAGTCAAGCAATCGGCGCACGTTCGCCAACGCATCTTCATAGCGATCGAATCCCATGGTGTCGCGGTACGTGTGCGCGCACGCCGCATGCAATTCCACGCTGACAACATCAACGCCAGCATCAACCATCGCACCAATCACTCCGGTCGATGCCAACAATTCGGTGCGCACATGCACCGCTCGCACTCCCGCATTTTTTGCCATGCGAATGAAGGTCGGAAGCTCTTGATGACGCATCGGATCACCTAACCCCGCAAAGCTGATGACCACATCGCGCGCGTCAACCAACTGTTCCAGAATGCGTTCCATGAGCGCATGGGTCATCGGTGGTCGCTGAATAGTTCCGTAGCGATGCGGACTGGCACTGCCGTTGGCAAACCGGCCGGTGCACAATTCAATCAGTAAGTGCTGCGGAGCAAATGTCGGCAGCGCTGCATATTGCCGCTCCAATGCCGGAATAATTTCCGTCCACCCTGGAAATGCACTGCCACTTTCCGGCAGGATCGGCTCCAATCCACGACGCATTCGCAGCTTGGAACGCGGCGAATCAAAGATGGCGCGCACGGTTGCGATGCGCGCAGCAAACGGCGCATGCACCACCCAGCGCGGCGAACTACGCAAGTCGTAGTTCCACTTCCCGCGCAGCCCTGCCATGGCTCCAACCGTTGCGCCCGGGCCTCGCTCCGCCAACGAACGCAGTGCGTCAACACCAGCAGCGCACGGCGAAAGCCCCGGTGGAGCATCGCCAAAGACCACGCCACGGCGACCGACCGCCTCAAAGCGAGTGGCTACATCCTCAATGCCTGCACCTCCATCAATCAGAACCAATGGCCAGTCCGCGGCAATGATCATCGCACCGTCAATTCGACGCGCCGCAAGGCAATCAGCAATCGCCTGCGGAGCCAACATCTCATCAAACACGGTTGAGCCACCGATGCCGCCGCCCCATAGGGAATCGCACCACAATCGACTTGCCGCAATGGATTGCCACTCCGGCCCACGCAGCGGGCAAGAGCACGCTTCCACTTCCACCGGAACGCGCACACGAACATTTCCAATCAGATCCTTCATGGCATCCGGCGCATCAGTGAGAACAATAATCCGCTCAATGCACTGCGCGCTGGCCATGCGTTCAATGGTTCGCACGAGTACGGGACGACCACCAAATTCGCTATCCAAGTGGCGCGGCACTCCAGTACCACCAAACTGCGAATCAGCAACAATCAGTCCAACAATCGAGCGCGCTTGACGCGCGGGGCCCACATCAATGTCAATACGCGGCGCTAGCAATCGACGCGGCAGTGGTAGCGGTCGACGAACCACTGCATGGCGCAAAAGCACTTCACTGATTGACATTTCTGTTGCGTCGGCAACCACTCCAGCACCCGCATCAAGGACCCGCAGCCCGGCTTCGCGATCGGCACTCACGAAGGCGCGCACGCGGCGCATGGCCGAGTCATGAAATTCACGGCGCTGCATTCCCAGGCGCCACTCCAGCGTTGCAAGTGTGGTGAACGGGTTGAGTTGCGCGCTCCACGCGGAATCCAGGGCAGTACCACGGACATGCCACACCCCATCAAGCCCCAGCGGATCCACACCTACCAACGCCACGGGATCGCAGCCAATATGTCGAAGCAATCGATGCGCACGTTCCTCCGAACGACCAGCGCCCAATGAACCAAATTGCGCGGAGTCACTGCCGCCTTCACCCGTCAGGCGCATCGGACCATTCCACCAACGCGATGCTGCTGACTCCAATACTGCGGGAGCAAAGAGCGTGGTGCTGGAAAGCAAGCGTCCGGGTAGTTGCCCAAGAATCGCCTCCAAGTCCGGCTCCTCAACACCAAGCACTACCGCATCCGGCGCAATCCCCGCCGCAACCAGCGGTCGAAGTGCCCCGGTCGTACACACCATGATGTACTTGCTGCGCGGCCCGGGATCGGCAAGTGCCGGGAGCGCCTGCGCGAGTGACGGCCCCTCGGCTACCAATATTCCCAATGAACCAGTGCAGGCTCCGGAAAGATCCGCAACTCCATCAAGATGCTGAGCAGTGGGAACCGAAGCCATGACCGCTATAGGCTACGAGCGCGGCAGACCGAGTGCATGAGGCACATCACCCCGCACATCCCCACTGTGAACATTGAACTTCCATCCACACCGCTCCTCACTGCGCTCTTTGCCGAAAGCCCATGGACGCTGGCCTTTCCCATACTCGTGGTGGCCGCCGCACTCGCATGGTGGGGAGCGCGCACCGACCGCGTCCGCGCCATCTTGGCAGGCGTGGCCATGATGTTGTGCGCCGCAGCAATTCTTGCGCTCGCGGCAGTACAAGTTTCGCCGGGCGAGCACGCACGCGAGACCGTTCAAGCCATGGTCGCGGCCGCTGAGTCCGCCGATCTGCAGCGATTCCAGGCGTGCTTTGCACCCGATGCATCGATGCACTACGGCGGCCCAGAGAGCCCGGGCGATGACTTGGAACGATTGATGCGAGCGGCTGAGAGCCTCAAGGGAAAGCACCGTATCGAATCAAATTCCGTCACGGAACTTTCCATTGCCACCAAGGATTCTGAATGCGGCATCGTGTTGCTTGGCTGCCGCACTACTACCGCTTCCAGCTATGCAGCAGTTCCCACGCGCTGGTGTATCGAAGTCCGCCGCCAAGCAGACGGTGCGTGGCTGATTGAACGCCTCGCGTGGATCGAATTGTTGAATCAAGTGCCCGCGCGGGGCACGCTCTGACGGTTACTTGCCCTGCACCGCAGCCGCCACTTCGCGCACCGCGCGCTCAATTCCAGCAGCATCAACATCACGATGCGTCACCGCACGAACGCGCTGCGGATCGAGCCCCATCATTCGAATACCCCTGGATTCCAACCGCGCACACAGCGCCTGCGCCGTGCCGATCGCAGGATCAACGTGGAAGAACACCATGTTGGTGGGCGTTTCTTCAGCACTGACATGTGGGCGCAATCCGCGCAAGGCAGAGATCCCACGCGCAAACGCCTTCGCATTCGCATGGTCGTGCGCCAGGCGATCAACGTTGTGCTCCAGTGCAAAGATCGCAGCGGCAGCAAGCAAGCCACTCTGGCGCATGCCGCCGCCGAACATCTTGCGAAACCGACGCGCGCGTTCGATGAACGCCGCTGGACCAACCAAGGCGCTGCCGACCGGACATCCCAGTCCCTTGGAGAAGCACACGCTCAACGTGTCGGCATGCTTGGCGAATGTCGCCGCCGAGTAACCGCCAGCCACGCACGCGTTAAAGAGACGCGCTCCGTCAACATGTACATGGAGACCATGGGCGTGCGCCTCACGCGCCACCCGCTCCCAACGATCCATGCCCCACACCGTGCCGCCCCCGCGATTCTGCGTGTTTTCCGCAACCAGCATCTTGCTCACCGGGTGGTGAATATTGCGCGTTCGAACGGCGGCAGTCACGTCGTCAGCATCAAACAAACCACCATCCCCGCGCACCGTTCGCACCATGGCGCCACTCAACGCAGCGGGCGCGCCGGTTTCGTAGTGAATGATGTGGCTCTCTTCATGCGCAATGATCTCATCGCCAGCACCACACGCCACGCGAATCGCCAACTGGTTTGCCATGGTTCCACTTGGAACAAACACCGCTGCTTCTTTACCCAAGCGCGCCGCGATCATTGCTTCCAAGCGCGCGACGGTTGGCTCATCGCCAAGCACGTCATCCCCAAGCGGAGCGGAGCGCATCGCATCCCACATCGCCGCGCAGGGCTGCGTCACTGTGTCCGAGCGAAGATCAACCGAATGTTCAGCGTTGTTATGCATACCTATCACTCTTCGTAGTCACGTGCCGCGCATCAGAAATTCAAGGCATGCATGTCGGCCGGAACAAACTTGCCGTCCTTGCGCACAATCTCTCCATCAAACGCCACCGTTCCGCCGCCGTATTCAAGGCGCTGAATGCACACCAAATCCCAATGGATTTCACTGCGATTGCCATTCTCCGTCTCCTCATAGCAGCGGCCCGGCGTGAAGTGGAAACTGCCGGCGATCTTCTCATCAAACAGGATGTCCTTCATCGGATGCATGATCAACGGATTGAAGCCAAGCGCAAATTCGCCGATATAACGAGCACCCTCATCAGTATCAAAGATCGCTTCCAGTTCCTTCTGATTCTGATCTGCCCAGCACTTCACCACTCGTCCCTTGGAGAATTCCAAGCCGATGTTGGTGAAGCTAATGCCGTTGAACAGCGTGGGCGTGTTGTATTGCAGAATGCCCTCCACACTATCGCGCACCGGCGCAGTGAAGCATTCGCCATCCGGAATATTGCGCTCGCCGCAGCACGGAACCACGCCAATTCCCTTGATTGAGAAGTGCAGATCGGTCTTGCCTGGTCCCTTGATATGCACCTTGTCGCACGCCTGCATGCGCTTCTTCAGTGGCTGCACGTCGCGGTCCATCTTTGCGTAGTCAACCAAGCAAACATCAAAGTAGAACTTCTCAAAGTCCTCCGTCGACATCTGCGCCAACTGCGCCATGCTTGGCGACGGCCAGCGCAACACCACCCACTTGGTGTGGTTGACGCGCTGCTCAAAGTGCACGGGCTTGGCGTACAGCTTGCCAACCAGTTTCATCTGCTCCGGCGCAATGCCGCTCATCTCGCTGACGTTCGCAGCGCCGCGAATCCCCACGTAGCACTGCATGCGCTTCATGCGCTCCAGGTCGCATTCGCCCCAGATCCGCAGGCCTTCCTCGCCGCTCTCCTTGTTGAGGGAACGCATCACCCGGTTGGATCGAAGCGTCACATGCGGATGACCGCCCGCCGCGCGGGTCGCTTCCACCACAGCAACCGCCATCGCTTCGGGCGCGTCAAACAACTCGAGCAGTAGGTGCTCGCCCGGCTTGACCTGGCAACTGTGGCGGACCAACAATTCAGCGAGTTTTTGGTATCGAGTGTCCATGGGGATGACATGGTACGCGCGGTCCTGCAGCCAACAACGCACGCATTGTCTCCACGGACAATTCATCAAATCGGTCGATTACTAACTCCGCGCTGGCTAGTTCGGCGTGCGTATGTCCCTCGCTACAAATGGCTACGCAGGGCATTCCCGCTGCATGTGCAGCTTCGATACCTGGCACCGCGTCCTCAACCACCACACAGCGATCCGACGGGACCCCCATCCGCTCGGCCGCCTTCAGAAAGATGTCCGGCGCCGGCTTTCCGTGCTCTACATCGCGCCCACACACCTCCGTGTGGAACCAACGCGAGGCGTCCAGTTCATCAACCGCCACCCGCAAATTCTCCGGCGGTCCACTGGTGCCCACCGCCAACAACCACCCGGCATCATGCAATCGCGCCAGCAGTTCACGCCCACCTGCCATGGCAGGAAACGACTCCGCCACCAGTTCGCGATACAGCGCTTCCTTCTCGTCCGCGTACTGTGCAGCAAGCGCTGCATCCGGCGGCACCTTGCCGTCCTCGCGCCAATACAGGTCAACAATCCGATCGTTGCGCATGCCAAAACTGCGCACGAAGAGCTCGCGCGGCAGGTTCACGCCGTGGCGCGCGCACATGGCATGCCATGAACGCCAGTGCGCGTCAAAGCTGTCCACCAGGGTGCCGTCGAGATCAAAGATGGCTGCATAGTGCTGCGTTTGTGTCACATGATCACTGTACCGCCCGTGCGTACGATGCAGCCCATGAAGAACGCATCCACCGTGCTCTTGGTGATCTTTGCGGGCTGCTCCACTTTGGTGGCCTGCAAACCAATGACGCCACGCCCGGCGGTAGCAGCCCCAGCCCAGCAAGAGGCCGCGCCCGCTGCCACTGCGAATCGCGATCCAGCAACAGACCCCACTCCCGGCGACCCAAACTGGGAGAGCGGATCAGCACTCGGCAAAGCGCGCGACGCAGCAGTGCGCACCAAGGCAAAGTCCGACGCTTATCAAAAAGAAGTCTCCAAGCAGGCAGACGAAGTCTTTAAGAATCCGTGAGCCCGCTCTGCGAGTGACAGTAAAGCCGCGCAAGACTGAACAGCGCGAAAAACTGAACGCCGCGCAACACTCAACAACAGCGCAATAAAAAGCACCGCGCGCGTCCCGATCATCGGAACGCGCGCGGCTTTTTTTCTTCAGTTCAATCGCAACTTACTGCTGCGGTGCGTTCGGCACTTCCAACAGTTCAACGTCAAAGACCAGCGTCGCCTTCGCAGGAATCGGACCACGTCCACGCTCGCCGTAAGCGAGCATGTACGGAACGATCAACTTGCGCTTGCCGCCGACCTTCATTGAACCAACGCCTTCGGTCCATCCAGGAATCACGCCTGAGAGCGCGAAGGATGCTGGCTCGCCGCGATCAACGCTCGAGTCAAACTTCTTGCCGTCGACAAGCCAACCGGTGTAGTGAACTTTGACGACCGCATTCTTATCAGCAGGAGTGGCGCCAGTGCCCTCCTTCAGGTCCACGTATTGGAGACCGCTGGGAAGAGTGACGATCTGACCTGTAAACGCGTCGCCTGGGAATCTGCTCATCATGGTGTCGCTCACGATACTGCCATCGATGGCATTAACCACCACGTCATGACGCTGACCGTCCTTAAAGACGGCGCAGGTGATCACCGGAGGCTCAGCGGCGGTATTCATAGAGGCTTCGCGCACCATGCCACCCTTGGTCTTTTCGAGCGCCTTGGCTACGGCATCACGCATGGTGACCACGGCGCCGGTGACTTTGCCATTCACGGCATCAACCAGCACGCGCTTCTGGAGCCCGTTGCAGGTCACGATCACTTCATACGAGGTCACCACGCCATCCTTGGTGATCGCGCGCCCGGCAAGCGACTGGCCGCTCATTGCCTTTTCTGCAGTTTCAACAGCTTGCATCATCGAGACCTTGGCGGCCTCAAGTTGCTTCTGCGTTTCAATTGGCTCGGGTGGGAGCGTGGTGTAATCAGCACCCGCAGGGGCCGCTGGTGCCGCTGGCGCCTGCGCGAACAGGGATGAGCAGACCAACATGGAAGCGATAGTGGAAGCAGTACATGCGAAGCAACGCATCGAGCAATCTCCTGCGCGCTGAGCGCGCCGTGAAGTGAGTGTCAAACCCGTGGGGCGGGCACCCCGGCCGCGCCGGAAGTGACCGTATGTCCAGTGGCCATGGCCCGAAACCGTTCCGGATTGGCCTCAATCTCAAGCACTTTGAGCAAGCGTCGCGCATGGCGATCCTCGCCCGTGTAGCGAGCGCCTAGGAAGGCGCGCACCAGTTCCTCAGCGACCGCTAAACCGATCGTCCGACCGCCGAGCACCAGCACGTTCATGTCATCGTGTTCGACGCCCTGGTGGGCGGAATAGTGGTCTTCCACATTCCCGGCACGGATGCCCGGAATCTTGTTGGCGGCAACGCTCATGCCAACGCCGCTGCCGCAGAACAGGATGCCGCGATCGGCGCGGCCATCAACCACCAAGCTGCAACCGGCAACCGCATAATCGGGGTAGTCCACGGCGGCGGTGGTGTGCGTGCCGACATCGGTCACCTCGTGGCCAAGGGAACGAATGACCGGAAGCATCTCCTGCTTCAAGTTAAATCCAGCATGATCACAAGCAACGACGATACGCATGGTGAGGCGTGGATGCTACGCTTTTGCCAAGAGGAACTCCCGATGCTGATGAATACCACCCTGAACATTTCGATCGTCGGACTCGCCGTCGCAATTTCCCCGCTCAGCCCAGCCACGGCGCTGCCATTGCAGTCCGGTGGTGGCGGATACGGCTACGGAGCCGGCGGCGGGCAACAAGGCGCGGGCAACAGTCAACAGGGGCAAGGCCAGCAGGGGCAAGAAGGGCAACAGGGGCAACAAGAGCAAGGCGCCGGGTACGGCGGTTCGGGCGTCACGGGTGAAACCAGGAATGGCGTTCCGTGGGGTGTCGGTTACAACCACGCGGGCGGAGAGGTTTCACGAACAGACTCTGAAAATGCCGCTCTTGCGCCTGAATATCACATGAATATGGTGGGTCCAACGGCAGCAGCAGCGGTTGGCAGCGGTGGCGGTCCCCCGATTCAGAATGGCGAAACTCCCGGGTACGTGCAAGCGAAATTCGTGACCCCGTACGGCAACAATGTGGTGATGCATCACTACGGCCCTGGGTATCCCCCGCCGCTCGGGCAAGCGGGTGGCTCATCCGGTGGCAACGGTGGCGGCGGCGGAATGTCGAACGGAACCGTCGCCGGTAATCGAGATATGGTGAACTGGGGACTGACTCCGTCGTATTACGCAGAAGAGATGGGCAACGGAGCCTGGTTTGGTAGCCCAAGCGGCAGCAGTCCAATGCCCTACATCGGCGGCTTCAACGACTGAACATAGCTAGCGGGCAGGAAGCGAACCCCAAAAACAACCGTGGGCCCGCCGTCGGACAACGGCGAACCCACGAGTTCAGAAAAGGGCTCAGTTTCGTCTACCCACTCGGCTTCCAAGTTCGCTGGTAAGGGAAGCTTGTGCTTCGCCATAGCCATCGCGTGACTTGGTCGCGTCGCCGTCAGCGAACCGCATGCGAATAACGCAGGCATTTCGCCAACAAGAGTCGTGGTATCTGAATCCCTTTTGCTTTCCTTGACCGTACCCCGAAGGGCTCGGTCTCCTCTCAAACCTCTGCCACAACGTAGCCCCGGTTCCACGAAGGTCAAGAAGTGGTAGCGAATTAACTGAATTTCCGGTCTTATAACAGGTGATTTGACAAGTATTTACGAGATTACGCCTCCCACGGTCGCCCCAGATTGCATGGCGACGGCCTACCGCCCGCACGCGGGGGTCCAGGCGACACTCGACGAGCCGCCCTGAACAACGCCCCACAACACCCCAAAAAGCACAGCGCCCCGGCTGAGAAAGCCGGGGCGCTGCTATATATCAAGGAACAGTTGGACGCCATTGACTAACCATTACTGGCTAGTTCACTGCATTGCTGCAGTACGAGGTTACGTTGACTAGTAAATCCACTATCAAGATCGCTCTCGATTGTGGTCTAAATTATCCCTTAGAAAGGAGGTGATCCAGCCGCAGGTTCCCCTACGGCTACCTTGTTACGACTTAGTCCCAGTCACCAGCCTTGCCGTGGGCACGCATGAAATTGCGCGACTTCGGGCACTGCCAGCTCCCATGACTTGACGGGCGGTGTGTACAAGGCTCAGGAACATATTCACCGCGGCGTAGCTGATCCGCGATTACTAGCGATTCCAACTTCATGCGGGCGAATTTCAGCCCGCAATCTGAACTGGGGTATGCTTTAGCGATTTGCTCCACCTTGCGGTCTTGCATCGTTCTGTACATACCATTGTAGCACGTGTGCAGCCCTAGACATAAAGGCCATGAGGACTTGACGTCATCCCCACCTTCCTCCGGTTTGACACCGGCAGTCTCGCTACAGTCCTCGCCATTACGCGTTAGCAAGTAGCGACAGGGGTTGCGCTCGTTGAGGGACTTAACCCGACACTTCACAGCACGAGCTGACGACAGCCATGCAGCACCTGTTCACGTTCCGCCCTTGCGGGTGTACCTCTACTTTCATAGAGTTTATCCGTGAATGTCAAGCCTAGGTAAGGTTCTTCGCGTTGCTTCGAATTAAGCCACATGCTCCACCGCTTGTGTGAGCCCCCGTCAATTCCTTTGAGTTTTAATCTTGCGACCGTACTCCCCAGGCGGCATACTCATCAGTTTTCCTACGGCCGGAATGGAGTCAAACCACTCCGACCAAGTATGCATCGTTTACAGCGTGGACTACCGGGGTATCTAATCCCGTTTGCTCCCCACGCTTTCGTGCCTCAGCGTCAGATTTGGCCCAGTCACCTGTCTTCACCTTTGGCGTTCCGATAGATATCTACGCATTTCACCGCTCCACCTATCGTTCCAGTGACCTCTACCAACCTCAAGACGCATGGTTCGCCAAGCAATTCCACGGTTGAGCCGTGGGATTTCACAAAGCGCCTATGCATCCGCCTACGCACCCTTTAAGCCCAGTGATTCCGATTAACGCTCGCACCCTCTGTATTACCGCGGCTGCTGGCACAGAGTTAGCCGGTGCTTCCTTTGGGTATGGTCATGTCTTTCCTGCACCCTGACAGCAGTTTACACCCCGAGGGGCTTCATCCTGCACGCGGCATTGCCCCGTCACGCTTTCGCGCATTGCGGAAGATTCGTTACTGCAGCCTCCCGTAGGAGTCCGAGCAGTGTCTCAGTCTCGATGCGGCGGGCCGTGCTCTCACACCCGCTACCCGTCTTCGCCTTGGTGAGCCATTACCTC
>JBDKKN010000204.1:0-15778 GCA_039796075.1 Planctomycetota bacterium
GTTGGACGTACGCCCCGTGGGTGCCAACCGGACGAACAGATTCGCCCGAGGCTAAGCGGAACCTTGTGGAGCGCAGCCGTCCGCGTCCGAGGGTCCCGCGCGCAACGGAGGGGGCGGGGGGACGACTCAACTCACTTCACCCGCCCGCAACGGAGGGGGCGGTCAACGACTCAACTCACTCACACCGCACCCCGAAAATAGGGACAGTGGTGAACGGCACCTATTTACACGTCACGCCGCAGCCGACCCAGCGACCGGCATCGCGCAGGAGATCCGCGCCAGTGCGCAGCCGCGGCGGGCGCATTCGGTGGTCAGCGCGTCAGACATTCCGCGGATCACTGAGGCTGTTTCGTCGTTGTCAGTGGACAGCACAATGGATGCCGTCGCGCGTGCAACTGTGCACTCGATGCGCACTGTTGACTCCACGCCCCATGTTCGCATTAAGAGCACCCCGCCACGTTGGTCAATCAGCGCGCGTACTGCCCGGCGCAACTGCGCCTGCAACAGCGCTTCCGCCGCGGCGCCCTGCAACGGTGACTGCACCGGCACCTGAAAGCGTGGTCCTGCAACAAACGGATTGAAGACTGATGATCCCATTGGATGAACCTCGCGCGCGGCCGGGAGGCGAGTGGCCGCACTAAGTTCATCGGCGCAAATGCGCAGGAATCCTCAATTTGGTGGCAGGCGATTGGGCTCGCGCGGCTTCTCAGCCAACTTCTCGGCAGAGCCAGTTCCGGGAACCACATCACGGACCGCATCGATCATGTCACGAGCTGCCACATGCGCGGTTCGCACGGCGTCTCCAACGGCTCCGTCTTGCTTCATGGCACGCTCGGCCATCTTGCGCGCCACCACAAATCGGCGACTCAGACCAGCAATAACGGTGGCCATCACTTCCATCTGGGAAGCTGGCGGCTGATCGGATTCGGGTTCAGTGTGTTGTGAATTCATGCGGCCTCGTGCGCATCACGATAACCGCCTTCGGGCGCCATCTCCAAATCCTCAAAGAATGATCGCACCGCTTCTGCCAATTCCTCATGCCCTGGGGCATCCAGCGCCCCGAGCGCGTTGGTGGCTCGCTGCACGTGCGTCACCGGCAATGCCTGCAAGATGGCGGCAGCTGCACCCGCGTCCAGCGCCACCAGCAGTCGAGCCGCGCGATCCGTATCGCCCGTATCAATCCAGCCCCGCACTACGAATGCCGACTGCTCCGGCGCAGCTCGAACCGCCTCCGAAGCGTCAGCCCCAGGAAGCGGTTCCTCGTCAAAGGCCGGCATGGCGATCTCGCTGTCATCATCATTCGCCGCCATCGCAGCGCCGCGCGGTCGCGCCCATGTCCACCACGCAAAGCCCGCGAGGCCTCCGAGAGCTAAGAGCGCCCATCCATATGGAAATCCGTTCGCCGCGTTCGTCGATCCAAGTGGCGTTGCCCGCTCGCGCGCCGCGGACGCTTCCACCTGCGTGCGCACCGGGCTCTGAACTGAATACGGCTCCGCCGGCTGAGTGACCGCCACGCGATCCCACTCCGGCTCCGCGGCGATCGAAAGCGCCACTGCAGACACACGCGATCCCGGCGCGGTTAGGAATGGCTCCACACGATCAGCAATGCGCGAACGCTCTAAGTCCATGTACTGCGTCATATCGCCGCCCGCTTCGGCCTCCGCGCGCGCCACTGCAACACTCCGCGGTACTTCAACCGTCGCAACCACCGCCCCACCCTCCGACTCACGAACACGCACCGACACGCCCGGAATATCGGCGAGCAACGCAGTCACTAGTTCCGCTGCATGCTCTTCGCGCGCATGAACGATGTCCGCCATCATGCGCGCATTCACATCACGCACCGTGCGTACTCGTCCGGACACTGCATCAATGATCGCCACTGATTCAGGCTTGACGCCTTGGCACGCACCAGCCACCATCACCGCCACTGCGTCCACCAAATCCTGCGGCATAGCACCCGAGCGCATGCCCACGGTGACTGCTGCAGTGGCTCCTGATGCGGCGCCCGGAGCAAACGAACGCGGCGCATCGCCAACCACCACGCTGGCGCGTTCAACGCCCGGCTGCATGATGATGGTCGCTTCCAATGTCTTGATGGTTGCAGCCAGCCGACGTGCGCGTGAGCTTTCGCCGCTTGCAAAGATTGATTCGTCTTCAAGCGCAGTGGCGACCGCATTTGCCGATGATTTCGGCGCGGCGGCCTCTGCAGCGCGACGAGCGTCTTGCGCATCAACCCACAGTGCCCCATCTTCAAATTGCGCGGTAATTCCTGCGCGCGCAAGTGCGCCACGCGCCATATCAATGCCGCCCGCGGGAACTGCTAACGCCACACGTGCTGGCGGCTCGCCGGATCTCCACGCAACAAACGCAGCGCCAATCAGTGCCAACCCAGCAACCGCCACTGCCAGCGCGGCACTGCGACTACTGATCTCCGGAAACGCACGCTGCATGCGCGCAAGCCCCGGGACGCGGGTCATGCCTGACATGCCAGCTCCGCCCGATGCATCGCCCGCTTCCACAATCTCATGGCGTCCGGCGTCGTAGGCGTCGTCATCAATCGAGTCCATTGTTTCTCCGTTGCGCATCAACCGCGCATATCTCGCACTTGGGCATACGCCTCAAGCATGGCATTTCGAACCGCTTGCAACATTTGGAACGCCGCGTCAGCCTTGCGCGTGGCCAGGAGCACGCCTTCAACATCGCATGAAGCACCACTCCGCACCAACGCCGTCGCGCGCTCTGCATCAGCACCAAGTACACGCGCTTGCTCAAGACCCGCCTGCACACGAGCAAGCAAGGAATCTCCCGGCAAGATCGGCGCGGCGCCTGCAGTCTCACTCGCTAACGAAGTAGCACCAACACCCACTGCGTGGGTGCCCTGCACTGTGTGACCCATGTGTCCGATGGCTGCAATCGAATCCGTCACGCGAACTCCGGATGCTTTGGGATGCACGTGCCCCGCATCCGTGCGGAGCAGCGTGCATCACCTGCTCCATGGATCGGCAGGAACTGCCGAATGACTGCAATTTCTGCGCGGGTGAATAACTAGCGAACGGTCGCCAACTCCCGCGGCGCCGAGTTACAGGTGCTCTGGCACCAACCCCGCTAATTTCCACTGCCGAAGCTTCATTCCCAAGGTTCGAACCCCAATTCCGAGCGCGCGGGCAGAACGATCGCGGTGCCCGCCGAAGCTCTCCAGGGTGGCAACCACCGACCGACGCTCGAGCGTTTCCAGCGTGACCTCGCCGTCGCAGGCGATCGGTTCAGCATTTCGTGTGCGCATGGACTCCAGTTCGCGGGTGAGGTGCTCCACACGCTCAATCAGCGCGCGATGCGTCCCTTCCACTCCGGCGGCTACCTCTTGGAACGCACTGACCAACTGGCCAAAGGATGAACCGCCCGGCGCACCGGCTTCGGTGAGCAGTGCTCCACCCATGATTGAATCAGCGTCCATCGTGCCGCGGCGTTCGCCGGGCATCGTGTAGCTCATTGCGCGTGCATCTGATCCGTCGTGCAATGCCGTGGTCCTCATTCGGTAGGCGAATCCGTTCGCCCGCCTCGGGTCATCGGCGTTCAGCGGCGGCCGACTTGAGACGCCATGAACGTCGCAACAAAGCACCGCTTGCTGCACCGACCGATCCAACCACCACCGCGGCAAGGCAGACCCATGTGGTGGCGTCGCTCGGTTGCGCTCCCATGACTACGAGCGGCCCCACGACACCGCCGACCGAATCGATGCGCTGCATCGCAGCTCCGCCCTCGCCCGTCGGAACGAAGATCGCGCACTCGTCACCAAGACCAAGGACGGTGAAGGCGCGGTCGGGTGCCTCAAAGGTTGCTAATCGCAACGCGGCGGATGCACCCAAGTAATCGATCGAACGCTTGTCGCCCTCCAGCCTGACCAGCGCCACCCCGCGTGCTGCGCCGCTCACCAATTGCATGAATCCCGGTCCGGCAGCTGCCATTCCGGAAGGCGCCCAGTGCCCGTCAGCGGAGCGCACCGTGGTGGCCCCGACCGCATCAACGAGCGCCGGCCGTCCGGCCAGCAACGTCAAGCGCATGCCCGCCGTTGCTGGAGGATCGATGACGGCACGCCAGCCGCGCGAACCAAGTTCTTCAAGCGTGGCGCCCGCTGTTGCGGACCGAAGCACCAGCACTCCATCCTCGATCGCCGCAAGTCCGCGCAATTCACCATCGCCCGGCAAACTCGGATGGATAGCCATGCGCGTTGGTGGGTCTGAATAGAAAGCCCCAGTGGCAGGATTGCGAACCGCACGCACTGAATAGACATCGCGACGCGCACCAACGCTGTCCGGTGGCAACACAATCCACAGCGTGTCGCGCAAGGCTGACATCGCCTCCGGTGCGCGCGGCAGCGTGAACGCCTCGCGCACACAATCGCAATTCATGGCCGTTGCATGATGAAGGAGCACCCACTCGGTGCCGCCAGCACGCGTTCGTTCAACCACAAACCAGGCGTGCATTCCGTCCGACGCACCGGCCAGCGTTCGGTCTCCGCCGGCATAGGCGGGACGCCCCGTGCACAACGCAAGAATTACGGCAATGCAGAGGCCGCACACAGTCAACACGCGATTCATTTCGCTTCCTCCATCATCTCTGGCGTGAATCGTGCGCGCAGTCCATCCATGTCATAGAGCGTAGGTCGGTCAGCGGCCTCTGCGTCAGCGCGTGCCGAATCAATTGCGATGGAAAGTGCGGTGACTCCGCCCTCACGGACTGCGACTAGGCGCCGCGGAATGCGCGGCCATGCGCCTTGCGCCACACCAGCTGTCTCCACCAACATCAGTTCACCGAAGTCAACACGCGAAGAATCGCCGGCGTTCCACTGCGCGCGCACCGACCGAGGCTCCAGCGTGCCGATCGCAAATCCCGCCTCAACGCGAACACCCGCAATCGCTTCACCGCCAGCGTGTTCCAACTCCACCCACGCCAATCCATCACGCACCTCCACCACCGCGCCCGCGCGCGGGATTAGCGGCGCGATCCCAAGAAAGCGCGGATTCGCCACTTGCGCTTCACGTGCTGCTTGCGTTGGCGCGCTTGCTGCAATCATTCCCCACACCAACCGCGAAGGCGCGGTCTTCAGTTCAAATCGCCACCAGCGCGTTCCATCTGAACCGAGCCACGCGTGACGATCGCCAAACTTACTGATGCTTGCTGCCACACCGCGTCCGGCACACCAGCGAATATCCGCATCGCCCTGCTCAAAGTGACTGCCTTGTTCGTCCGTCCAGCGCAATTCCGCAATCCCGCGCGCGTGCAAGAAACGAAGCGTGCCAACGCGGGCTTGCTCACTGGCGGTGATGGCCTCAACCGTGGGCGCCGCTGCCACCGGTGCAGTGGACGTACCAGCACCCGCAGTTGCCGCAGCACTAGGCGCAGTTGCCGCAGCACCAGGCGCAGTGGCATCGGGCACGTCCATCGCGCGCGGCGCGCATGCAGTGGGCATGGAAATCACGAATGACACAAGCAGCACCGGTCGCCGCAGCGCAGCGTGCCATGATTGCAGACCGCTCACAGTTCGCTCTGCATGACCTCACCGAGATGCTCGGAGAGTTCTTGCAGGTCCTCGTCGCGCAGCCGCGGATTGAGAACGCGGATCGGCGCGATGGTTTCATCCATGCCCCGCTTCTGCACCAGCCACCATTCCGCGTTCTCTTGGCGGTCAACGCGGACGTGGCGCAACAATCGCTTGCGCAACAGAATCAGGCACATCAACCAGCGGTAGGCGATGCGCTGCGGACGCTCGTCACCTTCCAGGCGGTCGAAGAGTTCTAAGAGTGTGTCATCGTCCACCAGGAGGCGGCGCTTCTGGTCCGGCTCCGGCGCTGTGGTGCGCCAGAAGCACACGAGCCCCGCGGGGCGCGAGCCCGCGCTCCATGCATCCACCGCAAAGTCGCGGCGCACAAATTCGTGCCCACTTTCGTCGCCTTCCGGCGCATCGCACAGAGTGGCCACGATCGGCTCACCCGGCACAAGCGCTCGGCCATCGGCGGCGCAGGAGGCGGTGAATCGACCAAGTTGAAACGAACCGGGGACGCGTGACATCGTGGACGCATCGTAGTGCGGAGCGGCACCGGAGGCATCCACCTATACTCGCCTCACGATGCTCGAACGGATAGCACAGATCTTCCGCGGCGACGAGCGCCTCGCCATAGCGATCGAGCTGGTGGTCATTTGGGCGGTGCTGTTCGTGGCGCTCCGTTTCCTGCGCGGAACCCGGGGCGCGGGCGTCCTGAAGGGCGTCATCGCCATCCTGGCAGCCATCATTCTGAGCCTGCGATTTGCAGGAAGTGGCAGCGAATCCTTCGCGCGCCTGCGCTTCATCGCCGAGGCCCTGGCCGGAACCCTGGCGCTGGCCTTGGTAGTGATATTTCAGCCCGAATTGCGGCAGGCACTCATCCGAATCGGCCAGTCGCGCTGGCTTGCCGGCGGCAGCCGTCGCTTCACGGAAATGGTTCCCGCGGTCGACGAAGCGGTGGAATTCCTCAGCCGAAACCAATTCGGCGCGCTCATCGTCATCGAACGCGGCGTGCCGCTTGGAGAAATGACCCGCACGGGCGTTCCCATCGACTCCATCATCTCTGCACGACTCCTGGAATCGGTGTTCTGGCCCAACAGCCCGCTGCATGACCTCGCCGTCGTGGTGAGCGGCAATCGGATCGTCGCGGCCAACGTTCAATTGCCGATCGCGGATGCATCCATGGTGCCTCCCCGCCTCGGCTCCCGGCATCAAGCCGCGGTGGGCGCCACGGTAGAAACCGATGCGATCGTGGTGGTCGTCAGCGAACAGACCGGCGCGATCCGCATCGCGCGCCACGGCGGACTCTCTGAACCGATCGCCTACGACGAGTTTGCACGCGCGCTGCGAGCGGCGCTGACTGCCGACGAAGACCAGCCCCCCGTCACTGAGCCGCAGGAGGCCGCGTCATGAAACCCGCGGCAAAGTGGCGCTCAGAAGTGATGAATGCGGTGGCGGCGGCCGTCATCGCGTTACTCATTTGGGCCTACGCCAATGACCGCACCCGTGAGTCTGCATCGGTTGCGGGCACGGTGCGCCTTGCTCCCGCCGACCCGCGCGTGCAATTTGTAGAACCCTCCACCGCAGTGTCCTTAGCGGTTGAAGTGCGTGGATCCCGGCGCGCGATTGAAGCATTTGAAGACGTCTTGCGATCTGGCCTCCCGCTCGCCACTGGCGGAGACGGCCTGCCAGGAGAGGCGGGCACGCATGCAGCGTCGTTCCGCGAAGTGCTCTCCGCCAATCCAACCGTCATCGCCACCGGCGCCGAAGTGGTTCGCGTGCGCCCAGAGTCACTGCGCTTCGAAGTGGGATCACTGGTCACGGAGCAGGTACCGATTGCGGTGGTGCTGCCCAATGCTGCAGTCCGCGGCGAAATCTTTGTCGATCCGCAGGTGGTGACCGTCACGCTTCCCGAAGCGGCACGCAAATCGATCGGCGCGCTCAGTGTCGACGCAGCGATCGACACCAAGAACCTTGAAGCCGGCAAGCCTCAACAGATTGACGTGGAACTCCGCTTGCCAAGCACGCTCGATCGCTGGAAAGAACTGTGCCGCGTGGTGCCGCCACGAGCACGCATCTCCTTCGAACTGCTTGCTTCGAGCAACGAATACACCGCCCCCAGAATCGCTGTGCGTATCACGCTTTCGCCACAGACTGCCAGCCGCTGGGACGTCACCGTTGCGCCCGGCTCGGAATACATGACTGGTGTGGTCCTCACGGGCCCGCGCGCTGCGATTGACTCGATCACCACCGGCGCGTTCACGCCCGCCGCAGTCATCGACCTCGATGAGACGCCCGTCAAGGTTGGCACTGCCGAGTACCCGGTCACCTTCTGGCGCCTCCCCGAGGGCGTCACCGTGGTCAAGAAATCAGGCGACGCCGCACCAGCAACTGCCACTCTCCGGCTGATGCCGCGCGACCCGGTCATGCCGGTCGTGCCAAACTAAGCAGCCCGCGCACCGCGCACAACACGCTTCACACCGACGCGCGAATCGCGTGCCAGTTCTTCTTGCCACGTCGCAAGAGCGCGACGCTTCCATGCAGCAAGTCGCGCGGCGTAAGCCGCGCATCAGCTGCGGCCTTCGTGCCGTTCACTAGTACGGCGCCCGCCTGCATAAAGTCGCGGGCTTCACGCTTACTCGCTGCAAGCGTGGTGCGAACTAACAAGTCCGCAAGCAAGACGCCTTCGCCACCCAATTCGCCCGGTTCCAACACCGTGCATGGCAAGTCTTCTGCAATCTCCGCGATGGTGCGCGCATCAAGTTCCGCTAGTTCACCGGAGTAGAGCGCACGCCCAGCAGCCTCCGCGTTGCCGCGTTCAGTAGCGCCGTGGAAGATCTCGGTCATTTCGTTCGCCAGTACTCGCTGCGCCTCACGTTCTTGCGGACGCTCCGCAGCCGAGCGTTCCAACTCAGCAATGCGATCCGGCGGAAGAAACGTGAACCACTTCAGAAATCGAACCACATCGGCATCCGCCGTGTTCAACCAATACTGATGGAAACGAAACGGACTGGTGCGATCCGCAGTCAGCCACACCGAACCCTTTTCGCTCTTGCCAAACTTCCCACCATCCGCCTTGGTCACTAGCGGATTAGTAATTCCATACGCCTCACCCTGCTCCATGCGGCGGATGAGATCGATGCCACTGACAATGTTGCCCCACTGATCGGCGCCACCAAGCTGGACTGTGCAGCCCATGGTGCGAAACAGATGCAAGAAGTCATAGGCCTGCAAAATCATGTAACTGAATTCGGTGTAACTGATGCCCTGCTCGCGCTCTTCCAAGCGGCTCTTTACCGAATCGCGCATGATCATTTGATTGACACTAAAATGCTTGCCAACATCACGCAACACATCAATGTAACCAAGCGTGCGCAGCCACTCGCCATTGTCAACCACCGTTGCGGCGCAGGTGCTCTGTTGTGAAAAATCAATGACCCGCTCAAAGATGGCCCGCTGTCGGGAAACGTTGTGCGCCACCAGCTCGGGGGTCATGAGTTGTCGTTCCGCGCTCTTACCGCTCGGGTCACCAATGAGACCAGTGCCTCCACCCATCAACACCACCGGGCGATGTCCAGCACGTTGCCAATGCGCCAGCAACTTCATCGGCACATAATTGCCAACGGTGAGACTGTCTGCGGTGGGATCGAACCCCGCATAGGCAATTCGACCGGGCGTTGCCAGGTACGCAGGGAGCGTTTCGGCGGTGGTCTGGTGCAGCAAGCCGCGCCAAGCGAGTTCATCAAGGAATCCAAGCATTTGGCGCAGCGTACTCCGAGGAAATCCCCGCGCATTCGGTAGAATTGGACTACATGAGTGCGCCCTGCACTCGCGCGCGCGGCTTCCCCTAACTGAGGATTCATCCATGAAGATCGCGCAAATTCGCGGCAACAGCGCAGGTCCTTGGATCGGCGGCGAAGACCTGAAAGACGCCCATCTCGTCCTGGTGTTTGGCGATTGCAACTATTTCCAAGACCCGGCGTGCTTTCAGCGCCTGTCCGAAATGTTTCCAAACGCCTGCATCGCCGGCTGCTCATCGGCGGGAACCATTCTCGGCAGCGCCATCACTGACGATGTAGTGGCCACCGCCATCAAGTTTGCAAACGGGAGTGCGCGCCTCGCTGTTGCGGATGTCACCCCAGACACTGACATCCGCGCGCTTGCCGCCGGACTGATGGAACAACTGAAGGCCGATGACCTGCGCCATGTCTTGGTGTTCTCCGACGGACTGGCCGTCAATGGAAGCAAACTGGCGGCCGGACTCAATGGCTATGGCGTAACGGTGACTGGTGGACTCGCTGCGGATGGCCCACGCTTCGAACGAACGTGGGTGATCGGCAACGCCCCCGCCAAGTCCGGATGCATAGTCATCGTTGGTCTGTATGGCGATGTTGCCGCAAAGACTGGAAGCGCCGCTGGCTGGCAAGAATTCGGTGCGGAGCGCATCGTGACCAAGTCGGCTGGCAACGTCGTCACCGAAATTGACAGTCAACCCGCGTTGAGTCTGTACAAGCGCTACCTCGGCGACTTGGCCAAGGATCTACCGAGCAGCGGCCTGCGGTTCCCGCTGAGTATTCGAGTTAATAAGCACGAACCATCGATCATCCGCACATTGCTCGCGGTTGATGAAGCGGCGCAAAGCCTGACCTTTGCAGGCGACGTTCCGCAAGGAAGTCTGTGCAAACTGATGCGCACCGAGATTTCCAGCCTCATCGATAGCGCGGGATCCGCTGCCGAGCAGGCCAAACTCGCCACGGACAAACCCATTCTTTGCCTCATGGTGACCTGCGTTGGCAGGCGGCTGGTACTCGGTCAGCTCACCGAAGACGAACTAGCGATTGTGGCAACCACGCTCGGCCCCAACGCCACACTCGCGGGCTTCTATTCGTATGGAGAACTAGCCCCATTCAGCGATGTGCTGCATTGCCGGCTGCACAACCAGACGATGACACTGACCACCATCCAGGACAAGGCTCCCTGCTGACCATGCATCGGCTGCTCTTACGCCAACTTCAGCGTCACCTCGGCAAGGACTTCGAACCCGAGGGCGGTTGGCCGCAGTTCCTGGGCGCAGTCAGCGACCACTATAAAGTTTCCGATCAGGAGCGCGTGCTTCTCGGCAACGCGCTTGCCGTCAATTCCGACGAATTGACCGCCGCCAATCAACGCCTACGCGCGCAGTCCGAGCAAGAACATGCCCAGCTGCGCGGCGTGATTGACTCGATCCCCGACCTGATCTACTTCAAGACCCCGGAAGGCATCTACCTCGGATGCAATCAAGCGTTTGAGCGTTATGCCGGACTACCCGAGAGTTCGATTGTCGGAAACACCGCACTATCGATCTTCGACTCCGCCACGGCGATCAAGGTGCGCGCACGTGACACCGAAATGCTCGCCAGTGGCAAAGCCATGGTCTGCGAGGAGTGGGTTACCTATCCGGACGGCGGAAACATCTGCCTCGAAGTACTACGCACGCCGTACTTCAACAGCGGCGGCAGCGTGATCGGACTGATCGGCATCGGCCGCAACATCACCGAGCGCAAGCGCCTAGAGGAAGAGCGTCGCTTGGCTGCCTTGGTCTATCAACATACTGCCGAAGGCATGCTGGTCACCGATTCCGATTACCGCATTATCGCCATCAATCCAGCGTGCGCGCGGATCACTGGATACGAACTTCCTGAAGTGCTCGGCAAGAGCCCCAACATCTTTAATTCGGGACGCCAAGATCAATACTTCTACGACTCCATGTGGGAGGCGATCAACGGCGCTGGTTACTGGCACGGCGAAATGTGGGACCGCCGCAAGAACGGCGAGATCTACGCCAAGTCCATCACCATCAACCAACTTCTTGGCGATGATGATTCGCTGCACGGGTACGTGATGCTGTTCTCTGACATCACTGAGAAGAAGCAGTCCGAAGAACTGATCTGGAAACAGGCCAACTTCGACATGCTCACCGGGCTTCCCAATCGACGCATGTTCCGCGATCGACTGGCGCAAGAAATCAAGAAAGAACGACGCGCTGGACTATCGCTCGCGTTGCTATTCATTGACTTGGACCACTTCAAAGAAGTGAACGACACGCACGGCCACCTCATCGGTGACGATTTGCTGATTGAGGTAGCGCGCCGAATCCGTGAGTGCACACGTGATTCCGACACCGTTGCGCGCCTCGGCGGTGATGAGTTCACGGTGATTCTCACGCAACTGGAAGACAGCAAATTTGCCGAAGTAGTCGCACAGAAAATCATCAACTGCATGACGGAGCCGTTCGTGCTTGGCGAAGATGTGGTCTATGTTTCCGCCAGTATCGGCATCACCCTGTATCCCGACGACGCCATTGAAGTTGAACAGCTACTGAAAAATGCTGATCAAGCGATGTACGCCGCCAAGAACATGGGGCGCAGCCGATTTAGCTACTTCACATACACCCTGCAAATTGCTGCACAGAGCCGAGTTCGACTCATCCATGATTTGCGCGTCGCGCTTGCTGCTGGCCAATTTCGCGTGTACTTCCAGCCCATCGTTGATCTGGCAACCGGGCGGATCCACAAGGCCGAAGCGCTCTTGCGCTGGGACCATCCGCAACGCGGAATGATTGGCCCCGCAGAGTTCATCCCACTGGCGGAAGAATCTGGGCTGATCATTCAAATTGGCGACTGGGTGTTCCGCGAAGCAACCAGCTGGCTCACCCGCTGGAATGGAATTGTTCCCCAAGGTTTCCAAATCAGCGTCAATGCGTCGCCGGTGCAATTCCGTACCGAGGGAAACATTCCACATGACACCTGGAGCGACCATCTCGACAGCCTGGGAATTCCCGGTACATCGGTAATCATCGAGATCACCGAGGGTCTACTTCTTGACGCAGAGCCCGACATCGTCAATCGGCTGCTCCGATTCCGCGACGCCGGTATTCAAGTCGCCATCGATGACTTTGGCACCGGCTATTCCTCGCTGTCGTACCTCAAGAAGTTTGACATCGACTACCTCAAGATTGACCAGTCGTTCGTGCGCATGCTTGGCACCAACAACAATGATCGAGCGCTGTGCGAGGCAATCATTGTCATGGCTCACAAGCTTGGGCTTGGGGTCATTGCTGAAGGCGTTGAAACCGAAGAGGAGCGGCAGTGGCTCATCGACGCTGGATGCGACTCCATGCAGGGCTTCCTCATTTCCGAGCCAGTGACGCCGGAACGATTTGAACTGCTGCTCCGTCAGTCGTCGTAGCCGGCTGTCACCGCGCCGCCAGCACACCACTCTTGGCCGCAATGTCCTTCAGCAGATCGTTCCAGCTCTGCTCGAACGACTTGGCGCCCTGCTCTTGCAATTGCGCTGCAGCGGCGTCAAGATCAATACCCGCAGCACGCGCCTCCGCCAATGCGGCGCGCAACGGACCACCATCCAGCGGAAGTACTGCGGTGACCGGAGCTCCAGCATGAATCGCCTTGAGGGTGGCTTCAGGCATCGTGTCAACGGTGCGCGGTGCCGCCAAGCCAGCGGCGTACAACGTTGCTGGCAATGCGGGATCCTTGGTACTGGTGCTCGCAAACAGCAATCGCTGCGGACGTGCGCCCTTCCCTTCAAGAGCAAGCCAACGATCGGTGGCATGCAACTTCACGTATTCCGCATAGCAATCGGCTCCAATTGCCAAACCAATTCGATTCTTGAGCGTCGCTGGCAACTTTGCCTCCAACAAACTGTCCCACCGGCTGATGAACAGGCTGCCAACGCTGGCCACGTCCAATGACAATCCCGCGGCGGCACGACGTTCAAGACCGCGCAAGTACGCCTCTGCGGATGCGCGCCAATGCTCGGTTGAAAATAGCAGCGTGACATTGATCGGCACTCCGCGGAACGTCAATTCTTCCACAGCGGGAACACCCGCCGCGGTGCCGGGCACCTTGATAAACAAGTTGGGGCGATTGGCACGGGCATGCAGTGCCACGGCCTGCTCCACGGTGCTCTTGGCGTCGTATGCAAGCAGCGGGCTCACTTCAAGTGAGCACCAGCCATCCACCCCGCCCGTGCGCTTGTGAACACCCGCAAAGAGTTCACAGGCGTGCAACAGGTCAGCAAGTGCCAACTCAAAGAAGGTCGCTTCCGCGCTCATGCCGCGCGCAGCCAGTTCGGCCACCTGCGCGTCGTAATCCTTGCTACCCATGATCGCTTTCGCAAAGATGGTTGGGTTTGAAGTCAGACCCACCACCGACCACTTGGCGATGTACTCCTGCAACTGACCACCAAGCATGGCTCGCGTGATGTTGTCGACCCAAATGGATTGCCCGGTCATCGCGAGCACGGCGGTAGGAACTGCGGCGGTGGTCATTTCTATATCCTACGCATCCCATGGCCGCATCCACACCGCTCGACCGCCTTCCCGCCTTCGCTTCACTCCAGGCTCATGCCCAGCGCATCAAAGCCACGCACTTGCGCGATCTCTTTGCAGCGGACCCCGGTCGAACGCCCGCCCTCACCGTGGAAGCGCAAGAAATCCACGCCGATTTCAGCAAGCAGCGGATTGACCGAGCAGTACTCGCCGACCTGATTGCACTCTTGGGCCAAACGCCATTCGCAGCCCGGCGCGCGGCGATGTTTGCCGGCGAGCACATCAATACCACCGAGGACCGCGCTGTTCTCCACGTCGCACTGCGCGCCCCGCGCCATGAAGTCATGCGCACGGACGGTATCGATGTCGTCCCACAAGTTCACGCCGTACTCGACCGCATGGGTGCGTTCGCGGAACGCATTCGTAACGGCGAATGGAAGGGCTTTACAGGCAAGCGGATTCGCAACATTGTGAATATCGGCATCGGTGGCAGCGATCTCGGTCCTGCCATGGCCAACGATGCGCTCCGCGACTTTGCACAGCAGGACCTGCAGTTCCGCTTTGTCTCCAACGTGGACCCCGGCGATTTCGCATGGAAGACCGCCGGCCTTGATCCGGCCGAGACGCTTTTCATTGTTGCCAGTAAGACCTTCACCACTCAAGAGACCATGACCAACGCCCGCACCGCGCGCGCATGGAGTCTGGCAGCATTCGGCGGCGATGAGAAGAGTGTGGCGCGGCATTTCGTAGCGGTTTCAACTGCCGCCGATCTGGTCACTCAGTTCGGCATCGACCCTGCCAACATGTTCATCTTCTGGGACTGGGTTGGCGGTCGCTATTCAATGGACAGCGCCATCGGCTTGGCCACCATGATCGCCATCGGCGCGCCTGCATTTACAGAGATGCTCGCCGGTTTCCATGAAATGGATCGGCACTTCTTGGAAGCACCAGCGGACCGAAATCTGCCCGTCTTGCTTGGCCTGATGCAAGTGTGGAACACTGACTTCCTCGGCTTCGAGTCGCACGCAGTGCTGCCCTATTGCCAGCACCTCACCCGTTTCGCTGCGTACTTGCAGCAGTTGGAAATGGAATCGAACGGCAAGCGTGTGCAACTGGACGGAACCCCTGTGAACTGGCGCACCTGCCCAGTCATCTGGGGCGAACCCGGCACCAACGGTCAGCACGCCTTCTATCAGATGCTCCATCAAGGCAACATCACGGTGCCCGCAGATTTCATCGCGTTTGCAGAGCCAAACGTGGACTCGCTCGGCATGCACGACATGTTGCTCGCCAACGCATTTGCGCAGACGCGCGTGATGGGCTTCGGACAAACGGCTGATGAACTGCGCGCACAGGGAACTCCGGAAGCGCTGATCGAACCCAAGGTGATGCCAGGCAACCGCCCCACCACCTTCATCATGTGCCGCAAGCGAACCCCGCGCGCGTTGGGGCAACTGGTAGCCCTCTACGAGCACTCAACATTCACAGCGGGTGCAATCTGGAACGTCAACAGTTTCGACCAGTGGGGCGTCGAACTGGGCAAGAAGGTTGCCAGCACCCTGCTCCCAATGCTCACCGGCCCAGCAACCCCAGCCCCAGACCCAAGCACGGCGTCCCTCGTCCACCGCTACCGCCACTGGCGCAACCGCTAATTCACAGCTGCAACCCAACGGCGTGAATTCCACGTCCTCGGGAACATCGTTACCTGGCCGCAGGCGCCGGAGAGGACAGGGCCGCGCTCAGCGGCCGTCCTCGTAAGGCGGATGCGGGCCAGTACGCAGGCGTGCAGTGAAGTGAGTTCAGCCGCCCCCCGCCCCCTCCGTTGCGCGCGGGACCCTCGGACGCGGACGGCTGCGCTCCACAAGGTTCCGCTTAGCCTCGGGCGAAACTGTTCGTCCGGTTGGCAC
>JBDKKN010000205.1:0-10264 GCA_039796075.1 Planctomycetota bacterium
GCGTGTAATCGCTGATCATGCTGCTGTCTTGAATCATCACTGCAGCGCCATCGCCGTGCTTGGTGACGCGCTGTGAATCTGGAACGCCGGGCGTATCGCAGGCGAGATTGACATCCAAACCGACGCCGATATCTGCGCCCACCTGATTTGCAGCAGTGGTGGCGCCGCGCAGGCCAACTTCTTCTTGCGTGCAGAATGCGACCACAATGTTCGCGGCATGCTTCACGTTTTTGCGTTGCATGTGTCGGAGCGCTTCAATGGCAACAAAGCAAGCCATGCGATTGTCGAGCGCCTTGCTGACGATCTTGAGCGGCGTTTCCATGAACGGTTGGTTGAGCACCACATAGTCGCCCACCTTCACGCGCTTCTTGACGTCCGCTGCAGTCATGCCCAGGTCAACGAAGAACTCTTCCACGCCAGGCACCTTGGTGCGTTCGGCATCGTTGGAAATATGGATCGGCTTGCCGCCGGGATTCATCACGCCGTGAATGTCGCCACCGTCAGTGACCACGGTCACGCGACTGGCAAAGAGATTGCGGGTGTCAAAGCCACCAGCGGCGTTCAGCCAGATGAATCCATTGTCATCAACGTGTCGAACGTAGAAGCCGATCTCATCCATGTGTGCGGCCAGCAACACGGTGGTTGGCTTCGCGCCGCGACTGCCGCCGCCCTTGGTGGCGTTGCGGGTACAGATCAGCGAGCCCATGGCATCGACATGGGAAGTGTCAAACAGTCCACCGCCTGCTTTGCCGAGTACGGTCTTCTCGATCACCGCACGGACGCGCTCTTCGCGACCAGGAATGCCGGGGGTTTCGCAGAGGCGACGGAAGAGTTCAATATCAAGAGTCATGGTGTTGGGGTCTTTCGATCACTGAGCGGCGTTCGTTCTGCTGTGCGGGACGGTGCAAACCTCGGAGCGCGCGATGACAGGTAAATACGTGCGAATCTGTTTCGCAGCGAGACGGAAATGGTAGGCGAACTATGCTTCCGGGATGCCTGGCAATCCACTTCAACAAGAGCATGAGCGCTACGCACGCGTTGAAAGCGTCCGCTTGGGCGGCGTGCCCATGGAGGTTGAGTGGATGCCTTACGGCGTGGGCGCCGCGGAGCAGGTGGCACCCACCGCGGCGGCCGCGGCGAGTTCGTCAACTTCACCAACTTCGCCGACCGCGCCGACTTCGTCAACTTCACCAACCTCGCCGACCGCGCCGACCGCGCCGACTTCGTCAACTTCACCAACCTCGCCGACCGCGCCAACTTCGCCCCCGACGTCAATGGAGCCTCCGGAAATTGTCGCGGGGTATGGACTACTTGAACTCGAGTACGCCGCATTCCGGCGCGGCGCGGCGGTGCTGGATATGGCGCATCGCGGCACCATTGCAGTGCGCGGCGCGGATCGAGTGGACTTTCTCAATCGCATGGTGACGCAGGAACTCAAGGACATGGCCGGTGGCGATGTGCGCGCGGGCTTCTGGCTGAATAGAAAGGGTCGCATTGAGGCTGACCTGCTTTTTGTGCACGTGCCCGATGTTGATGGCACGCCGCCGTTGACACTGGTTGATGTTGACATTCATGATGCTGCTCGAACAGTTGCCACGCTGCATGCGTTCTTGTTTGCAGAAGATGTGCAGATCACCGATGAGTCAGCGTTGTGGGGGCGTCTGGCAGTTCATGGGCCCGAGGGTGCTGCGTTACTTTCGAATGCCGGCGTTGAAGATGCTGCACTGGAGGCGCTGAATCATGATGCGCGTTGCGTTTCGTGCACACTGGCGGGCGCTGCTGCGGTGCTTGCGCGGCGTGATCAATGCGGTTCGCCGGGTGTAGAGATATTTCTTCCACGCGAGGCGATCGGGCGTGCATGGGACGCGCTTGTTTCGCAACATGATGTTCAAGAAATTGGCCGCCGCCGCGCGCGTCCCGCCGGATGGCACGCTTACAACATTGCCCGCATTGAAGCCGGCACGCCGCTTCATCATGTTGACTTTGGTCCAGACAATTTGCCGCACGAAACAGGCATCTTGCACGCGCGAACCAGCTTCAAGAAGGGGTGCTATCCCGGGCAGGAAGTGGTAGCGCGCATGGAGAGTTTGGGCAAACCAAAGCAGCGGTTAGTGGCGCTGCGCATGACAGAAGATGCGTTGCCAACATCGGGATCCCCAGTCTTTGAGCGCGGTGCGGACGGTGAGCCTGGCAACCCAGTGGGGGCGGTGACCAGCAGCACACTGGCACCGATGTTGGGTGCAGCGAGCGTGGCCTTTGCCATGGTGCGTACGGCGCACACAGAGCCGGGCGCGGTGTTGTTGGTACCAGCTGAAGGCGGCCGCGCCACTGCGACGGTGCAGGCGGACCTTCGATTTCTTCCAGAACGAATCGAGGCATCATGATCGCTGCGTATCTACAGGAGAGCGACCCGATTGAAACGGCGCCGGTGATCGGTAAAGATGGTCAGCGCTCGGAGGTGGGGATGCGCATCTCGCCCGAGGTGGTGTTGTTTGTTGGGGCAGTCGTACTGACCGTGGCGCTCTTTGCGGTGTTCACGCCGTTCTTGCTGCGTATTTGGCGCGATGATGCGGTGACTCGCGGCAATGGTGCATCGCGCGATCCGCAACGTACGGCAACGGAGCAGCGTCAAGGACCGGTCGAATGACTGGCGCATCTTCCGATGCGCTGGGGTTTGTTCGCCTCACGGAGGTTGGCCCGCGTGATGGATTACAGAATGAGAAGCGCCTAGTTTCTACGGCAGCCAAGGTGGAGTTCGTTGATTTACTCTCCGCGGCGGGATTCCCTGAAATTGAAGTTTCTAGCTTTGTAAGCCCAAAGTGGGTGCCTCAGTTAGGAGATGCGGCCGATGTCTTTGCGCGCATTCAGCGTCGCCCGGGCACCGTGTACAGCGCACTGGTTCCCAATGAACGCGGCATGGATGCAGCGCTGGCGGCGCGTGTGGATAAGGTGGCAATCTTTGCAGCCGCAAGCGAGGGGTTTAGCGCAGCAAACACCGGCGGCACCATTGCCGAAGTCATCGCACGGTTCGTTCCGGTGGTGCGCGCAGCGCAGGCAGCGCGCATTCCGGTGCGGGCGTATGTCAGTTGCGTGGTGCGGTGCCCGTATGACGGAGCGGTTGCACCAGCAGCAGTGCGTCGTGTGGTTGAGCAGATGCTTGCGCTGGGTGCCGATGAGATTGATCTTGGAGAAACGCTTGGCGTTGCAGAGCCAACAGACATTGAGCGCTTGTATGCAGAACTTGCCAGCGTTTTAGCGCCTGCGCGAACAACACTCCATCTGCACAACACCAATGGTCGTGCGCTTGACAATGCGCGCATGGCACTGCAGCTTGGTGTCCGCAGCTTTGATGCAAGCGCCGGTGGCCTTGGTGGATGCCCGTACGCGCCGGGCGCACGCGGCAATGTGGACACCGCCGCGTTGCTGGGAATGTTGAAGTCTGCGGGCTATGAAACCGGGATTGATGGCGCCGCGGTGGAGCGTGCGATTTCGTCAATCACCCAGGTTCTGCGCGCGGATGCATCCTGACGCCATTCGCTAGCCACGCGCATGAGCGGCGTGAGCGAGATGCTGTCGTCAGAAACAGTGACCACGTGGGGCTGTCCTGGAAACGTGAAACTTCCGGTGTTCAGCACTAGTTTGCCCCGGACCAGCCATGCACCGGCTCGATGCGAATGCCCAGCAACAATTGCTTGTGGAATGGGTTCGGCCCGTTCCTGTGCGGCTGCGCCGGCGCGTTCTAAAAAGCGTGTCGACAATTCTGGAAACATGCGCCAGTAACCGATCACAACCGGAAACACCCATGGTCGAGCTGCCATGCGGCGTAGCACGGTGAATGGTGACGCGGCACTATCGAACCCGCGTTCTGCAATGGCGGCGGCGCGTGCGGCAAGCAGAGTGCGTTCTGGTTCGGCGCAATCTGCAGCTGCCTGATGCGCGCGCATAAATTCGGCGGCAACGTGGTGAGCGGCAGCGGACCACGGCGCGATGGCTGGGTGAAATGCATGCCCGTGGGTGATGAGCACGCGTCCGTTGGCGCGCAATACGGAGAGTTCCCCGGTGGCAGGATCATGATTCCCTTCGATCCGAAGCACCGTAGTGCTGACCCGCGCGAGGCGTTCGCGCAGTTCTGCCAGAAAGTCTTCGCCACGCACGCCGAATGCGCTGGATGCAGACTCCGCGGCATCGCCGTTGAGGATGACCTCGTGCGCGCCCTCAAGCGCAGCGATCAGTGCTGCTGGATTCGGCGCGGCCCGAAGGCCAAGGTGTAGGTCAGAAAGAATGACAACCTTCACTGGTCAGCCCTGATTGGAACTTGCTGCGGCACGTCGGGCGGCAAGCTCAAGGAGCGAATCCGGATCGGTTGCATCCCACGGCGCGGCGGCCACTCCCACATGAACAACGAGTGACCGCGGCCCATCACCGGGAAGACTCGCAATTTCAGCGCGGAGTGCGGCAGCAAGTTCTTGCGTTGCTGATTCACGCAGAGAAACAAGCACGAAGCCGCCGTCATCAAGTCGGGCGAGTTCGTCTCCGGGAACCACCGCCGCATCAAGTGCAGTGGCGATCCGAGCCATGAATGGATTGTCAAGAAGGATTTGTGACCGGCGATTCCACAGTTCCACGTCCTCAATACGTAACAGCGAAACAGTGAGCGACTCGCGGCGTAAGCGCGCAGCAGCAATGCGGTGCGCGACCTGCTGGCGCAAGCGGGGCCACGATGGAAATCCGGTGGGGTCATCCCACAGACCACGCGGCGCGTGTGCTGCAACCAGAGCGGCTAGTTCCAGCCATCGTCTCAGCCAGAGCGCCCATGCAGCGCGTGCGTCTGGAGCAAGCGGCGCAACAAATGCGCGACCTTCGCCGATCATGGTGGCGGTACCAGTCGCCACCATTGCATCTGCAGCGCTGCCAGTGATGATGCGCGCGAGTTCCTCGCCGGTGCGTTCGCGAATGGCGCGCAGTGCGAGTTGTTCAAAGTTGGGTGCGCCGGAAAGTAACGCCTGCACCAAGTCAGTGTCGCCGATGCAGCGCGGTGCGCCACTTGGAAGTGCAATGGCATCGGCCGATATTGATTCCGTGACGACGGGTGCAGCGAAGCTGGCAGGTTCATCGGCTGCGACATCCAACACCTTCGCTTCGTGGGCGGGTGTGGGCGCAAATCGGTCAGGACCGAGCAGGAGCGATAGTTCCTCCGCGCTCAGTTCGATCCGACGCGACAGTCGTTCGGCGTGCGAGTGCTCGGACACAAAACTGAGTGTAACCTCGGTGGGACGTTACTTTTGTGTCCTCCGCCCGAGTATTTCCGCAGGAATTGCCGATCCAAGCCCTTCGAAATGCCCCCGCAGTGAAGGAAAGTGCGGCGTTTGGGCTACACTGCGCGACTCTCGCCGCTCCCGGTTCATTCCGGGGGCTCCTACTCCGAGAAGCCAAGGCGAGCTGGCAGCGCGTGCTGTCAGGACACTTCACCCAGTCGGAACGAGCATCTATGTCAAACGAATCTTCAGGTAACGGTTACGGTTCTTCCGCCTCTTACGGTTCTGGCTCGCGCGATCGCGACCGTGGCGACCGTGGTGATCGCGGCGACCGTGGCGATCGTGATGGCGGCTCTTCATACGGCTCCCGCGACCGCGAGAACCAACCACCAGCCTTCGGCGCCGTCGCCGTGGCTCCCGGCGAGCGTTCTGCCAAGCAGAAGCTCACCATCGACTACAAGAATATTGACGACCTGCGTCGTGTGCTCACTTCCAACGGCAAGATCATCTCGCGCAAGCGTGCCGGTCTCTCCGCCCGCGATCAGTCACGCGTCGCTCAGGCCATCAAGCGCGCGCGCTTCATGGCACTGATCCCGTACGCAAGCCTGCTTTCCTAATCGAAAGCACGCAGCACACTGCTGAAACAATCACGACGGGCGCCACTTCAAGGTGGCGCCCGTCGGTCGTTTTCGGTTGTGGTGTTCTGCGCTTGCTGTGCTAACTGCGCCGGAAGATCCGAGTGCACTGTTTAGCAAGGCTGCGGACGCGGGTCAGGAGTACCCGTGAGCGCAGCCTGCGCAGTCCTTCATCAGTGCGTGCCAACGTCAAGCCGCGGCGCACCCAACTGCTGGCGCCGGCCAAGTCGCCGGTTCGCAGTGCAGCCAGTGCCAAATTGTGATGGCTGAGGGCGCACTTGGGGTCGAGTTTCAGTGCGTGCAGACTGGCCTCGCGGCCGCCAGCGATATCGTTTGATTCAAAGCGCGCTCGTGCCAGTGCGCGCCACGCGTCCGGTTCTGCCGCGTGCAGCTTTACAAATTCGGGAATGATCTTGGCGGCCGAATCCCACTCGCGCAACAAGGCGAGCAAGGCACCAGCCCGCGCAAATACAGCGCTGTGCGCGCGCAGGGTGCGCACGCGTTCATGTTCCGGGCGCGATGCAAATCGATCATCCGACTGCGGCGTCTCGGGCAGACCTTCGGCGAGGAGCGCGCGCATGGTCTCGCGTGCTTCGCGAATTCGACCGCGCCGAAACTGTGCGTCAGCAAGGTCAAGGCGCACCAGATTTCGTTCTGGCTCCAACTTCAGTACCAATTCAAACTCGATGGCCGCTCTATCAAAGCGCGCGGCACGCAGGTCAAGGGCACCGAGCATGTGGTGTGCTTGCACATTCGCTGGTTCGATCTCCACTATGCGGCGCAACTTTTCTGCGGCATCGGATTCGCGGCCGAGATGGGCAAGCGTCTCGGCGCAACCAAGCAGCGCCTCAATGTAGCCAGGCTGCTCGCGCAATACATGCATGTAATTCTGGAGCGCCTTGGAGTGGTCGCCTTGATTGGCAAGGCAGCGCGCGTACATGGTGCGCACTTCCGCCATCTCTGGGTCATGGCGCAGCGCTTCGCGATAGCACCAAGCTGCTCGAGGCATATCACCTTGTTCTTCAAGCCCGGACGCCATGGCGATCATGGAGAACGCAGGACTCTCAACGAATTCTTGCGCTTCATAGAAGGCATCGCGCGCATCGTCGTGGCGACCAACGGTGGAAAGCAGTCGAATGCGTCGCGCGTGCGACTCATCGGACTCGCGGTCGAGCGAAACGGCGCGTTCGACGTAACGCAGCGCGGATGCGGTGTCGCCTTCAATCTCATCAACCGATGCGGCGGCAAGCAATGGCTCGGGCGCATCGGGATCAAGTTCATGGCATCGCAAGTATGAAGCGCGTGCCTCTTTGGAGCGTTCGGTTTGTTCAAGTAGGCGACCGAGGTGGAAGTGCCATTCCGGGCGATCCGGATTGCGCGCGAGTGCCTGACGAAGCGCAGCCTCCGCCTCAACGAGACGGCCGTCTTCATAGTGGCGCCGGGCCTCTTCGGCCAGTTCGTCGCCATCTCGCCACTCGCCTTGAGAGTCTCCCATGGCCATAGGGAAATCGTAGCACCGTCTCCGTGGATGTCTGTATTGGAAGTCCAAAGGGTCGGAAGTCTGCGGCTTTGGCGCGGAGATCCCGGACTCTGGCGCTGCCAGAACCGACTTTGAGGAGGGGGATGCGTCCGGGAACGGGCTCAGTACACCTCAAGCATGCAGCGCCGGGTGGCATGAACGCGTCGCTTCACCTGCTCGGCAGTCCAGTCCGCTGGCGGAATGCCCGCCAGGTCGGCGTGGATGTCCAAGTAACCACTGTGCAGCCCGCGCTGCGCAAGTGTCTGGAACACCCCAACCTGCATGCCCGCAAGACCGCAGATGTAGACGAGGGTTCGTTCGCTGCGCAGCAACTGGTCGAATTGGGGCAGGGTGCGATCCAGATAGTGGTGGATGTACTCACCCTTGCCGCCGTCGAGGCGGATTTCTCGGCTAATCGCGGTGTGGTAGGTGAAATTGGGGTGTTGCTTGGCCACTTGGCGGAAGAAGTCGTCGTAAATCAGATCGCTGGTGTACGGCGTGCCCATCACTAGGTGCACGGTGGAGGTGCATGGACGCCACGCCGCGTGCAGCGGGCTTCCCTCCGGCGGGCCAACGAACAGCTCATGAATGAACCCGCGGAACGGAGCGATGCCGGTGCCGGTGGCGAGCAGCAGGTAGTCGTGGGCGTTGCGGTCGGTAGGCAGGATGAATCGCTTGCCTGCCGGGCCGGCCACTGGAATGGTGTCGCCCTCGCGCAGGTCGCAGACGTAGTTGGAGCACATCCCGATGAACAGGCGATGTTCGGTGGGGTCGTCCTTGGCAGTCTGCGGCTCGCGTTCGGAAAGCAAGCGCTTGCAAGTGGTTGAGAGGACCTTACCGAATCCGTCCTCTCCGTAACTGGGGCTGGCGATGGAGTACAGGCGAACTTTGTTGGGCTTGCCGTTGCCATCGGTTCCGGGTGGAACTACGCCGAACGACTGACCCGCGAGCCATGACCCTTCAAGCGGTGTGCCGGAGACGTCCACGCAGACGTGTCGAACAAATGACGCGGACTTTGACTTGGTGCAGAGTTTCGAATGCACCACCTTTCCGTCCACGGGACTGGTGGGGAGAACGATGTGCATCCGTGCCTCGGGCAGGATGGGCTCTCCGGGCAGGCGGGGGGTTTCAGTTCCGGCGTTGGCGGCAGACACGGTGCTCATAAGTTGGATATCTTATTGGCTCGTCGATCATTGAGGGTCGACCACGCGGAACGCCGATTGGTCTTAGAGAAGCGAGTCACGGATTGACTCGCACCGATCGGTGTTATTTAGGGGCATTTCCCATGGATTACTTCCGCATTCAAGGCGGCCGCAGATTAAACGGTCGCATCTCCGTCGAAGGCGCCAAAAACGCGGCTCTACCGCTGATGGCTGCATCGCTCCTCACCACGGGACGGGTCAAATTGACCAACGTCGGCCCGTTGGCTGACATCAAGAACCTGGGGTCGCTCCTGGAGCGATTGGGTGTCGCCATTCACTTCGGTGATGATGACACCATCACGCTGCACACCAGCGATGAGTCGTGCGTTGAGACTCCCTATGAGATCGTGAAGACGATGCGCGCCTCCATCTGCGTCCTTGGGCCGATGCTGGCGCGACGTGGGCGTGCGGTGATCAGCATGCCGGGCGGATGCGCATTCGGAACACGACCAATCGATTTGCATCTAAAGGGTCTTGCCAAGCTCGGCGCCAAGATTGAGATGGACGGCGGCAACATCATTGCTACCTGTGACCGTCTCAAGGGTGCAACCATCTTCCTTGGTGGACCGAACGGGCCAACGGTGTTGGGCACCGCCAACGTGATGAGTGCGGCAACGCTTGCTGAAGGTCGCACAGTGATCGAAAGTGCTGCATGCGAGCCAGAGATTGTGGACTTGGCCAACATGCTCAACCGCATGGGTGCCAAGATTCGCGGCGCTGGTTCGCCCCGCATCATCATTGATGGTGTTGAGGCGCTTGGTGGTTGCGAACATCGCGTGATGCCCGACCGCATTGTGGCTGGTACCTACGCCATTGCTGCAGCCATGACCAACGGCGATGTCACGATTGATGACTTCCCGTATGACAGTTTGCTTGCTGCGGTGAACCACCTTGAGGAGGTGGGCGTTCATGTGACGAAGGTGAATCCGAATGATGAGGATGCTCGTTGCAGCGTGCGCATTTCATCCAATCGCGTCTTGCGTCCGACCATCATCACTACGCAGCCGCACCCTGGATTCCCGACTGATTTGCAGGCGCAGTTCATGGCCTTGCTTTCCATCGCTGACGGTAACTCGATCATCACTGAGAAGATCTACACCGAGCGATTCTTGCACGTTGCTGAACTCTCACGTATGGGCGCACAGGTTTATCGCCAGGGATCGACTGCGGTGATCTCTGGCGTGCGTCACCTGCACGGCGCGCCGGTGATGGCCAGTGACTTGCGTGCGAGCGCGTGCTTGGTCTTGGCGGCACTCGCCGCTGAGGGCGAGACCACGATCAGCCGCGTCTACCACCTCGATCGTGGATACTCGGGGATGGAGCGCGTGCTGGCTTCGTTGGGCGCGGATATTGAGCGTTGCAAGGAGACCAAGGCCGAGCCTGCAGAGGATGCGGTGCCGGCGATGCTGCCATCGATCCGTGGTGCTGGTCTGACATCGCGTGCTGCGCAGGAGCCGTTGGCGAAGGCTGAAGGTAACTGAGTGAAGGCTGAAGGCAACTGAGTCTCAGCTGAACATTGCCCTTTTCTCGCGGGACGTCCCTTCAAGGGGGCGTCCCGCGTTGTTGAGCGGGCGTCCCGCATTGTTCAAGGTGCGCCCCACGTCATTGAGTACGCGCCCCGCGTTACTTGCTGGGCTTCGTGTTGCTTGGCGG
>JBDKKN010000206.1:0-57992 GCA_039796075.1 Planctomycetota bacterium
GGGTGCCAACCGGACGAACAGATTCGCCCGAGGCTAAGCGGAACCTTGTGGAGCGCAGCCGTCCGCGTCCGAGGGTCCCGCGCGCAACGGAGGGGGCGGTCAACGACTCAACTCACTTCGACCGCGCGCGCCGCCAAACCGGCCCGCTGTACTGGGGGGCGCAATGGCCTTCCCAGTACAGCGGTATTTCGCCGATTTAATTAGGGGCATGAACCCCATGCACCAAGGAGCAGTCCCAGGTCTGAGCCCGTGATGGCGCCGTCGCCGTCGAGGTCAGCGTTGCAGCCGGAGCATGGACCCCATGAGCCGAGCATTTGACCCAAGTCTCCGCCGTCAACGATTCCGTTGCCATTCAGGTCAGATGCACACGCCGTGCGCAAGGTGCCCGTGGCAATCGAATCCAACAGTGTGGCGCCCACCGGTGCAGACAGTTGCACCGTGAATTGCTTGGTGCCACTGGCTGCCTGCGCAGGAATCACGACGGACACTTGACCTTGAAGCTGCCCAGCAGGGATGGTGAGAACACCGGATGCTGACAGGTAATTGATGCCCGCAAGCGCGGTTCCGTTGGCGGTACCCCAGGTCACACTGACGGCGCTGGTTGCAGCTTCCGAAAGGGTGATGGGGAAATCAATTCGCTGTGAGGCAGCAGCTCCGGAGCCAATCAGTGGTGCCTGGCTTGCTTGGATATAGGCCATCTTGGCAGTATCCACGGTGGTCCAGTCATCCTTGAGAATGCCGCCAGTGTCGCCACTGTTCGGATTCAGGCTCCAGTACGTCCAACTCATGCCAAGTTGGCTGGCAGGCAGATCACGAACTCCATCGAGGTTCAAGTCACCATCGATGTAGTCGGTCAACTTGTCAAGCCATTGCTCGTCGCTGGTGGACTCCAACTTGCTTCCAAATTCACCAAGTAGGAGCGGAGCGGTCTGATTCTTGAAGATGTAGCCCCAGTGCACGTTCCAAACGTCGTCCATGTTGTTTGGATACGTTGGGTCGTTGAACCAGGTCTGCGCATAGACGCTCTTCGGATACTCATGCATTGAGTAAACGAGTTTGTTGCTGGCACTCAACACCACTGGATCAATGGCGACACCTTTCAGATTGCCGCCCCACCACGTGGTTTGATTGTTGTAGCGCTCAACGCCCTCAACAATGATCAACCACGACGGATTTGCAGCAAGCACTGCATTGCCGCATCGTTCCGCAGCCTTGTTCCAGTCAGTGAGTGGAGCACTGGTTCCCCAGGTTGCACTGCGCTTCGGTTCATTGAACAGATCAGCGCCGATGACTGTTGGATTACCGGCGTAATGTTGCGCCAGCATGACCCAGTCAGCAATCCAGCGCTGTTCGGTGTGGTAACTGTCGCCTGCAACGAACCACACATCTTCGCTCAAGTAGTTGTCGGCCTTGGCTGAATGCCGATCGAGAATGACGCGCAGGCCGATGCTGCCGCAGTACTCAATCACTTTGTCCATGCACTGCAACGGCGTCAAGCCCTGCAGGTCTGGATTCTGCGCGAAGTTGATGCTGCTGGTCGTTGCGCCGGCGCGGAGCGTCTCGTTGGAGAACGGAATGCGAAGTGTGTTGAAACCAAGTTGCTTCACTTGGTCCAACATGGACTTGTATCCGCGTGTCCACAAGCCATGGAACACCTTGTTTGACGTTTCAAATCCGAACCAGTTCACACCCGAGATGCGCACCGGGTTTCCATTGGAATCAACAATTTGGTTTCCAACGGTAGACAAGAATCCATTCGCTGGTGCATTGCCGCCGGAGGTTGCCAGCGTCACGGAGGCATCGGCAATGCTGACCGTTGGAACCGGTCCGCCTCCGCCTCCGCCTCCGCCTCCGCCACCACCGCCGCCACCACCGCCACCACCGCCACCACCGCTATCTCCACCACTGAACACCAGTGACGTTGGAAGCAGGCCAGCAGTGGCAAAGCTAGCTACACAGCCGATATCGATCACGCCACCGGCGGGAAGTTCAGCGTTGTATGCCGCAGGCGCAATCACGTAGTGATTGCCCACATGGCTCTGAATGACGCCGTTCCACACGCTGCCAATCTCCGCGTTCCAGTCAAATTCCAGCGTCCACCCCTGCAGTGCCTGGGTGGAGCCGTTACTAATGCGGAAAGCGCCTTGGCCGCCACCGCTCCATTGGTTGGTAAATGAGAATGTCGCATCGCCGAAAGCGCTGACCGATGCGGAAAGTACGCAGGCAACCGCAGCACAGAATGTCCTGTTCATCGTTGGTCTTCCTTGTTGTAAAGGATGCTCGAACTGAATCAATCACAGTCACGAAAGGCACACGCCCAGCAATTCCTACGCAGTGGATTTGCGACGGGGTCGAAGTTCTGGTGAGGTTTTTGTGTAATCCATGCGATAGCAGGGGCTTGTAGCGCGTTGATGCGCCCTTTTACTTGTCAGGTCCCCGTGCCGTGCCTATTCATTCTCCGTCGCTCTCACGCAACTTTGCCAAGACGCCGAGGTCCTCGAGCGTGGTGGTGTCTTGCGTGATTTCGTTTCCGGCCGCAACATCGCGGAGCAGGCGACGCATGATCTTTCCGCTCCGGGTCTTTGGCAACGCATTCGTGAATCGAATCACATCCGGACGCGCAATTGGACCGATGTCCTTCGAGACAAATTCCATGAGTCGCTTACGCATGGAGTCGCTGGCATCGTGCGCATGTTCCGGATGCAGTACGCAGAAAGCAGTGATGCCGGTGCCCTTGATCTCATGCGGCATGCCAACCACCGCTGCTTCCACCACCAACTTACTGCCCACCAGGGAACTCTCTACCTCGGCGGTGCCAAGTCGGTGCCCACTGACGTTGAGAACATCATCAATGCGGCCCATGATCCAGAAGTATCCGCGCTCATCGCGACGCGCTCCATCGCCAGCGAGATACATGCCAGGGACGCGGCTCCAATAGGTTTCGATGAATCGCTGCCGATCGCCATTCACGCCGCGCAACATGCCCGGCCATGGTTTGCGAATGACCAGCAACCCGCCAGCGTTGGCGCGCTGCTCATTGCCGGCATCGTCAACGACTGCGGCATCGATACCAAACATTGGGATCGTGCAACTTCCTGGAACGGTTGGCGTGGCGCCAGGCAGTGGAGTAATGACATGTCCACCGGTTTCAGTTTGCCACATCGTGTCGACAATTGGGCACTTGCCGCCACCAATGATCTGGTGGTACCACATCCATGCCTCTGGATTGATCGGTTCGCCAACGGTTCCTAAGACCCGCAGGCTGGAGAGGTCATGTTTGGCCGGATGCATGTCGCCCCAACGCATGAAGCTGCGAATGGCGGTTGGCGCTGTGTAAAAGTGTGTGACCTGGTGGCGGGCAATGATTCCCCAGAATCGATCCTCGGCGGGGAAATTCGGCGCTCCTTCGTACATGAGCGTTGGGACGCGGTTCGGCAGCATTCCATAGACGATGTAACTGTGACCCGTGATCCAGCCGATGTCAGCGGTACAGAAATACACCTGCTGTTGCCCCGGCACCAAATTGAATGTCCAGCGCGCAGTGGCAGCGGTGAACACCATGTATCCACCAGTGGTATGCAAGATTCCCTTGGGCTTGCCAGTGCTCCCCGATGTGTACAAGAGGAACAGTGGATGCTCACTATCGACCGGCTCACACGCGCGTGTAGTTGGTTGCGTGGGTACCAAGTCATGCCACCACACATCACGCTCTGGATGCATCGGCACGTCATTGTTGGTTCGCTTGAGTACCAGCACCTTTCGAACGCTGGGAAGTTGTGCGCATGCGGCATCAACGTTCGCCTTCAGCGGCACTACTGATCCACGCCGCCATGCGCCGTCACAGGTCACGATCACCGTACTGCCGGCATCGTGCACGCGGTCGACGATTGCTTGCGCGGCAAATCCGCCGAAGATCACGCTGTGGGGTGCGCCGATGCGGGCGCACGCCAGCACGGCAATCGCCAGCTCTGGCACCATGCCCATGTACAAGGTGACCACATCGCCCTTCTTCACGCCCAACGATTCGAGTGCTGATGCACAGCGGGCAACATCGTCACGCAATTCGCGGTAGGTGATGCGTCGCACTTCGGGAGTGAGGCCGGACATCGGCTCGCCCTCCCAAATGATGGCTAACTCGTTGCCGTGTCCATTCTCTACTTGGCGATCCACGCAATTGAAGCATGCATTGGTGGTGCCGCCGACAAACCATTTGGCATCGGGCAGATTCCATTCGAGCACCTTGGTCCACGGCTTGTACCAATGAAAGTCGCGCGCCACTTCCGCCCAGAATGACTCCGGATCGCGGATGGAACGCTCATGCATGGCCCGGTACGCGTCCATGTCGGGGATGTGCACGGTTCCCATCCGCTCCGCGAAATCTGCAGGCGGTGGAAAGAGGCGACCTTCGGCTTGGACGGACTGGATGGATGAATCACTCGCCATGGCGGTGACGATACCGCTAGCAGTGAAATGACTCGACAATCACTCACCAATCCGTGCGCCGGCAAACGCCTTGGCAGCGCGCAATGCTTCGGGCAGACGCGCTGGCTCTTTGCCGCCCGCTTGTGCGAAGTCTGGTCTGCCGCCGCCCTTGCCGCCGCATGCTTCCGCGGCCGCGCGCACCCAGTCGCCAGCCTTGAGGCCCTTGTCTTGCATGGCCTTGGGAACGTCAGCGGCGATCGCCACCTTGCCCCCAGCCTCGTCGGCACTCATGAGCAGGATGGCACTTTCCGGGCGCTTGGCACGCACCGCGCTGAGCGCTGAAAGCAACGCGGCGGGATCGGCACCATTGATACTGGCAACAATCATCGCGCCACTCATTTCCTCGGCGATGGTGCGAGCCTGCACAACCACCACATCGCGGTTCGCACCTTCTTGCGCCTTGCGCCATTCCTTTGCGCGTTCGCGTAGTTCGGCAACAGCGGGCTCCATGCGGTGGCGGAACACGGTGGAGACCGGAAGTTCTGCAAGGGCACTTGCGATGGCGGTGGCTTCTTCGGCAAGCGCCTCGCCAGTCAGCTTGCGAGCGGCAGCCAGTCGCTGCTCAATGTGAGTGGCGGTTGCTTCTGCAGCATGTGCGGCGGTGCCAGTGACTGCAAAGATGCGCCGAACGCCAGCGCTTGATGCACCTTCGTTCAGGATTGCGAAGTGCTGAACCTCTTCCGAGCTGCGGGTATGTGTGCCGCCGCAGAATTCCACCGAGCAGTGTCGCCACTGCGGATTTGCCGGCTCCGCAAGCATGTCCGTGACCTTGGCGCCCACCGACACCACGCGTACTGGGTCGGGATAGCGTTCGCCGAACACGGCGCGCACGCCGTGGATTCCTTTGGCCAATTCCAGCGGAACCACCACTGCATCCACCACCATGGTGCGCGCAATCGCAGCGTTCACCAACATTTCAACACGCGCCAATTCGTCAGCACTCATGGCCTTGGAGTGCGTGAAATCGAAGCGCAAGCGATCGTCGGATACAAGTGATCCGCGCTGCTCAACATCTTCGCCGAGCACTTCGCGCAGCGCATGGTTCATGAGGTGGGTGCCAGTGTGGTTGGCAGCAATACGCTCGCGGCGGCCGCGCTCAACGGTGAGTGTGGCGTGCTCGCCAACCGTGACCGTTCCGTGTTCGATGCGACCAAGGTGCATGACAAACTCACCGGAACGTTGTGTGTCCTCCACCTTGAATCGATGGGTCCGGCCAGCGTCTGAGGAGATTTCAAAGAACCCGGCATCGCCCACTTGTCCGCCGCCTTCAGCGTAAAACGGAGTCTTGCGGGTGATCAGTGCCACACGTTGCTCTTCGACAGCTTTGTTGATGAGCGCGTTTCCATCCCAAATGGCTGCAATATCGGTATTGGTTGGCTTGGGATCGTCGCGGCTGGAATCATCGCTTCCAGAAATGTGCAACGCGGTTCGCAGCTTCTCCAAGACATCCGGCGGGGGCATGCGCATGCCGTCGGCCTTCGTTCCGCCCTCGCGGCTTCGCGCTCGCGCAGTTTCCATCAACTTTTCATAGCCCGCGACGTCAACAGTGAAGCCGCGTTCTTCGGCCATCACTTGGGTGAGGTCAACAGGGAAGCCGAAGGTGTCATGCAGGCTGAACGCATCCTGCGCAGAAATGCATTTGGACGCACCGGCACGCTTGGCAGCTTCGTCGAACAGCGCAATGCCGCGCTCAAGTGTCTTGCCGAACGCAATTTCTTCTTCACGAATGGTGTGCACCACTTTGGTGGCTTGTTGCACCAGCGTTGGGAATGTTTCGCCAAGCGTCTCAATGACCGCCGGTACCAGCTTGAACATGAATGGTTCGCGCGCACCCAAGTGTTGGTGCCCAGCGCGAATAGCGCGGCGCACGATGCGGCGCAAAACATAATTGCGCCCTTCACTGCCGGGTGCCGCGCCATCAGCGACCGCAATGGAAATGCATCGAACATGGTCAGCAATCACTCGATAGGCGATATCCGCGGCGCCTTCCAGCGTTCCCGCGTACGGCTTGGCACCGGTGATCTTGGCGGTGAGATCAAAGATTGGCGTGAACAAATCAGTGTCGTAGTTGCTGCGCTTGTCCTGCAGCACGCTCACCAATCGTTCCAGCCCCATGCCGGTATCGACGTGGCGCGCTGGAAGCGGCACCAATTTGCCACCTGGCTCACGATTGAACTGGATGAACACCAAGTTCCACACTTCAAGCACATCCGGGTCGCCGCTGTTGACAAGGCTTGCTGCGTTGCGTCCGCCGATACGGTCGTAATGAATTTCGGTGCAGGGGCCGCACGGGCCGGTCTCGCCCATCTCCCAGAAATTGTCTTTCATGCTGCCAGGGATCACATGGTCCGCGGGCAAAAACTTCAGCCACAGATTGCGACTCTCATCGTCGGGTGCCACCGCCTGCTTGGGATCGCCGGCGCACCACGTGGCATAGAGTCGATTTGGGTCAAGTCCGTACACCTTGGTGAGCAACTCAATGGCCCAAGTGATTGCCTCTTCCTTGAAGTAATCACCGAACGACCAGTTGCCGAGCATTTCAAAGAAGGTGTGGTGGTAGGTATCGCGGCCCACGTCCTCAAGGTCGTTGTGCTTGCCGCCAGCGCGAATGCACTTCTGGGTATCCACAGCGCGCGTGTAGTTGCGCGTGCCCTGACCAAGGAACACATCCTTGAATTGATTCATCCCCGCGTTGGTGAAGAGCAGGGTGGGATCTTCAAATGGGATCGCCGGGCTCGATGGCACAACGGTGTGACCAGCCTTCTCCTGAAAGAACGCGATGAAGGCGCGGCGGACATCGGCGGCATTGCGGGCGGGCGTATGCATGGGAGGCGCAGTGTAGGGACGGGGCTTGCAGCATTTGTGCCGCGCAGGGGTGTTGCGGTGCGGGCGGATCCTGGGCGTAGACTGACCATATGCACCCTTCACGCAGACCCTTTGTCGGCGGCAATTGGAAGATGAATACTGACCTTGCTTCCGGCGCGGAGCTGGCCGATGCGCTGCTAGCGGCACTGGTGGCCGCGGGCACTGAAGGCGTCATCGATGCCGCCGTCTATCCGCCATTTCCATACCTCTTCACCGTGGGACGAACCCTCGGCCATTCGCCCATCCTTCTTGGTGGTCAGGACTGTGCAGCCGAAGCGAGCGGCGCCTTCACCGGGCAAGTGAGTGCCGACATGCTCTGTGACGTTGGGTGCCGATCTGTGATTATTGGACACTCTGAACGCCGGCACGGGCTGCAGGAGGGCGACGAATTGTTGCACGGAAAGCTGGCGATCGCCCTTGAAAGTGGGCTGCAGGCGGTCCTGTGCGTGGGTGAAACCCTCTTTCAGCGCGATGACGGCTTGGCCGAAGTGGTGGTAGCAAAGCAATTGCGCGGATGTTTCGGGACGCTGACGGCGGAGACCGCCGATCGCGTGGTGGTGGCGTACGAGCCGGTGTGGGCGATCGGCACCGGCCGGACCGCCACACCCCAAGATGCGCAAGCCATGCACGCATCGATCCGTGGAGTGCTGGCCGACCTGTATGATTCTCGATTCGCCGCGCAGACCCGCATCATTTATGGCGGTTCGGTCAACGCAAAGAACGCACGGGCGATCTTCGCGGAACCGGACGTCGATGGGGGGCTGATCGGCGGTGCCAGCCTGAAGGCTGAGGACTTCGCTTCGATCTGCCGCGCCGCGGCGGAGGCATGGTCCGCAGCTGGTGGGCACTGAAGGACTAACCGCTATGGGCGTCGCATTCACGCTCCTCACCATTCTCTTCCTCGTCGTCTCGGTTTGCCTCGTTCTGATCATTCTGGTTCAGCGGCCACAGGGCGGCGGACTGGCGCAGGCATTCGGCGGCGGTGGCGGTGGTACCGACACAGCCTTCGGTGGTCGCACCGGTGACGCATTGACCTACGCCACCGTGACCGCCTTTGGCCTGTACCTGGCTTTGGCGATTGCCCTGAACATCATTGACCTGAAGTTGCAGAAGGGCAGTAAAGAAGAGCAGCCTGCTGCGGAGCAGGCAGCCACTGCGCCTGTTTCGATTCCCGTCACGCCGGTACCTGTAACGAATCCGGGCAGCACTTCGGTCACGGTTCCACTTGCGCCTGCAACAACAGCACCGGTTGAGTCAGCGCCTGCTGCACCGGCACCTGCAGCACCAGTCGCTCCGGCTCCTGCAGCACCCGCTGCACCAGCACCGGCTGCTCCTTGAAGTCACCCTGAACTGATTCGCGAGGCACCACAGTGATTCGATCGATGACCGGATTCGGCTCTGCCGCACGCGAGCAGGATGGCGCGCGGTGTTCTGTGGAAATTCGTTCCGTGAACAACCGATTCTTCAAAGCATCTATGCGGTTGCCTTCGGACTTCGAAGCGCTGGAGCCAGACATTGAATCGGTAGTCATGCGTCGGCTGACGCGCGGCAGCGTCACCATCACTATTCGTTGGACTGAAATTGCCACCCGCAATGTGGCACGCATCAATGTGGCGGCGCTGGAGGCCTATGCGGAACAGTTGCGAAACGCCGCTCCCGCAGGCCTTTCGCAGGAAATTCGTATCGCCGACCTACTGGCATTGCCGGGCGTTGTTTCTGATGATCGATCGGCTGCCGTTTCGGAAGCAGCCCGTCCGATGGTGATGGGTCTCTTGTCCGAAGCATGCGATGCGTTGATGGTGATGCGTGAACGCGAAGGCGACGCGCTCCGTGCGCTGTTGTGCGAGTTTGGGGAACAGATTCAAGAGCGCCTTGATGCGGTGCGCCTGCGCGCGCCGGCAGTGGTGGCCAGTTACCAGGATCGGCTCCGGGTTCGACTCGCCGCCGCGCTGAAGGAACTTGGCTCCACAGTGAGCGACTCCGATGTCATCAAGGAAGTAGCCATCTTTGCGGAACGTTCCGACATCGCTGAAGAAATCGCGCGCCTCGGTGGACACGTTGAACAGTTCCGCTCCATCATTGAGCCAGCAAATCCGCAACCTGCGGGACGGGCGCTCGACTTTCTTGCACAGGAAATGTTGCGCGAGGCAAACACCATTGCTTCAAAGAGCGGTGATGTAGAAATCAGTCGCCGCGTGGTGGAGATCAAGACCGCCATCGATCGAATCAAGGAACAGGCGCAGAACGCGGAATGAAAGCTCATCAACGCCAGCTCCTCTCTCTTGAGGAGGTGCGTGAAGTTTCTCGGCAGTTTGGTCTGCGCCGGCCGATTGAGGCAGAGCCCATCGGGCGCGGCTCCCGTAACAGTGCCAAGAGCAGTTTGCGAACACCCGGCGGTCGTTTCATGTTGAAGCGTCGAGCGGCCGACATGGGGGGCGCGGATCGCCTGTCATTTCTGCACGCGTTTCAGTTGCACCTTTCCGATGCCGGTGTTCCGGTGCCGCGTTTGGTGCGCACGCCTACGGGCACTACCTCCGTGGTTGGTCCGTTGGGTACCTATGAATTGTTTGAGTGGGTTGACGGTGCTCGGTGGACACAGCGACTTGTGGAAGCGGCGGCCATTGGCGCAGCGCTTGGCAGCATGTTGAAGTCTTCGCGCTCGTTTGTCCCAGGTCCGCATGTGCCGGCGATTTCATATCACCGCGCCGGCACGTTCGAGGGAGCTGTGCCGGCAATCATTGCGGCTGCCATGCGCGCTGACCCGGATACCAACGAAGGTGCGCTTCGTGCATGCACTGATGCACTGCTGGAGCGCGGCGCGCGTGCCTATGCGCGGGTGGAGTCAGTGGGGCTTGATGATGTCGATCGGTTGTGTGTGCATGGAGACACGCATCCCGGCAACGCGCTGTTTGACTCAGGAAATGTGCGCGCACTGTTGGACTTTGATAGCGCCCGACTTGACCATCGTGCCTGCGAGGCTGCCAATGCATTGGTCCACTTCGGTAATGATCCCATTGCGGGGCTGCCGCATGAGCGCTGGCGTGCCGAACTTGACCTACAGCGGATGGCGGCCTTGGTCTCAGGAATCGGCCACGGCATGGGGGCAATGCTGCAGCCAAGGGAACGAAAGGCGCTGCCCTGGCTTATGATTGAGTCGTGCACGTTGGAAAGCATCGTGCCGATTGCCCGCATGGGCCGATTCGCGCATCTCCGCGCGGACGGATTCTTGGCCTTTATCGAACGAAAGACAGCATGGATCGAAGCGAACACCCAGCTCATCGAATCGCTGTGAAGTGTGGTGCGCTCGCCATGTTGATGGCGGTCGCGTCCGCGCTCGGAAACCAGCAGATTGTTCCGCAAGTGCCTGGGCAAGTTCTGCCTCGTACGCTGCCGCCGATGAAACTGCGTGGCGACTTTCAAGGGATCGCGCTGGGTGGCGGCCGAATTGATCGCGGTGCGGCAAGTGTCAGTGAGACGCCACCATGGTCAGCCGCGCGGATGAACGGTGTTGTTGCAGACCCAGCGGTCACTGCCATGGTGCGCGCTCTTGGAGCAACGGACTTCGCGCAACGCGATGCAGCCACCACTGCACTCCGTGATGCAAAAGTGCCAGACGAACAGATTTGGATTCACCTATTGAGCACGCCGGGCGGCCTCTCATATGAAGCCCATGCGCGGCTTCTTGATATTGGCTACGCGCGCATCAAGGATGCGCCGCGCGGCGCGTTGGGAATTCAAATGGCGGGTGGTCGGATGGGCGAAAATAATGGTGTGACCGTGACGGCGCTCATCCCCAACATGCCCGCGCAGAAAGTGCTGCGTCCCGGCGACCGTATTGTGGAACTTGACGGCAAGCTGATCCACGAGAGTCCGGAACTTTCAAAGATCGTGCAGACCAAGCGTCCGGGCGATCGCATTGCATTAGTAGTCATGCGTGGCCAGCGCGATGCCGCTGGGCGCGTGGTGGGCGGACCGGACGGCCGACCAGTGGAGACCCGGCATGAATTGGAGATTGAGGTGGGCTCCCGCGCTGATCTTGAGAAGTTTGGCGATGGAGGTATGGACTCGCCGATCTTTGACTCTGGTCGCGATCGAATGTCAGAACTGCTGCTGGAAACGTTCCCAGCTCCGGTGCGGATGATGCGCATGGAGCGAGTTCCTGGTGAATTGATCGCTGTTGATTCGCACCCAGACATCATTCAATTGCAAGCGCAACTTGCCCGTCCGGACGGACTTGGATTGGGTGCAGGCGTGCGTTCGGTGCTTCGTGCGCGGCTGGATTCGTTGGAGGCTTCGGCGCGAGCGCCCGGGCTCACCGACAATGAACGTGCGTGGTTTCAGGCGGTTGCCGAGCGCTATCGCGAACTGATTCCTGAAGAACTTCGTTCAGAATCCACCACCGTTCCGCAGTCAAAGTCGGCGCGCTGAAATAAAAACTCGTTGCGGACCGTAAAGTCAACGCAACGAGCTTCCGGGGGCTTGGATGGACGAACTACCAAATAGTAACAAGCGCTTCCATCGCGGGCAAATGTTGCTCCGCAAATGCTAGTAATTCATAATTTCGGGTCGCCAGCGAGGGGATTCCGGAAATGCCCATCTTGAATTGGAGCGAGGATGTCCAAGATCCGTTGCAGAATCACCGCTGGGGGTCCCACCGCATCAACTTCGTGAACGATGCTGGCCGGATAGTGATTCAGGACGGGTGCGGTTTCATTTTTGTACACCTCAAAGCGTCGACGAATGACCTTCTCATCGGCGTCATCAAGGCGATTCTCTTTCAGGGCGCGGCGCCGCATACGCATGATCATGGCGTCCACATCACGGCACACCAGATGGATGACGTTCAGCACTTCCAGGTAGGGGTCGAGCGCCACAGCCTGCCCAGCACTGCGCGGGATGCCATCAAGTACCAACAGGTCTTGCTGGGGTTTGTAGATACTCAGGATCGTCTGCGCGTGGATATTTTGCTTCCACATGGCAATGGTTAGCTCGTCGGGCACCAGTTCTCCTCGGGAGCTGCACTCCAGGAACTTCTTGCCGAGGGCGCTGGTCATATCAAGCGAGCGGAACACATCGCCGCAGGCCAAGTGGTAGAAGCCGGGGATATGCCCGAGAATCTTGCCTTGCGTTCCCTTGCCTACGCCGGGTGCTCCAAAGAGCAGGATGGTCTTGTATCGATCCATATGAACTTAGACTACAGCCCGGGGCCGGGGTATCGGTGCGTGATGCCGGGACAGCGCAGATATTCGTGGCAAATTCCCGACCGGTTCTCGGGAGTGCTTCCGGGCTCGAACCCGATACCCTGCGGACATGACAGCGATCGAGAGCCGTTGGTTGGGGGCCGAAAAAGACCAGTCTGGAAGCCTGCTTGACCGGGTGATGGCCGCTCGTGAATATCCCATGGACCCCCGCGGGCGTGAACTACTGAATGCTCCGCGCGCCAACCTGTTGCACCAAGCCCGCACGCTTCCGGGCGCCACGGCTGTCGCCGAGCGCTTGGAGTCAGCAGTGCGTGCCGGTCGGCGTGTTGCCATTTACGGGGACTACGACGCAGACGGCATTACTGCCACTGCCATCCTGTGGCGCGTGATCAAGGCCGCCCGTGCCGACGCCAATGTGTGTTTCTACGTTCCGGACCGTATTGATGAAGGCTACGGTTTGAATGACAACGCGCTGGAAACGCTCGCGGCTGATGGAGTGAAGACGGTGGTGACGGTTGACTGTGGAGCCTCAGCAGTTGGTCCGTCCCAGCGTGCGCGCGAGCTTGGACTTGAGCTACTCATTACCGATCACCATCATGTCGATCCAGGGTGCGCGGCGGAGGCAATTGCCACGGCGCATCCGGCATTGCCCGGTCGTGAAACTGCGCCGTTTGTGGACTTGTGTGGAGCAGCGGTTTCTTTCAAAGTGGCATCGGAATTCGCGCGCTTGTGGTGTGGCGGCGAGAACGTTGCTGCGGTGCTGAAGGATGCGCTGATGGCGTGCATTCCCTTGGTGGCGGTTGGATCCATTGCCGATGTGGTGCCGCTGGTTGATGAGAACCGCGTCTTTGTCGCGCGTGGATTGGCGACCATTCAATCAGTGGAAGTGGCTGGTTTGCGTGCGCTTCTTGACGATGCGGAACTTGAGAAGGGCCGTCGAGTGGATGCGTCTGATGTTGGCTTCCGTCTGGGGCCGCGTCTGAATGCCGTCGGTCGATTGGGGCACGCCAAGGAAGCGGTTGAACTGTTGATCACTGATGATCCTGCGCGTGCGCGCACCATCGTGAAGACGTTGGCGGAGTTGAACGAACAGCGTCGAAAGATGGATCGGGCGTACTTTGAACAGGCATGTGCCCGCATTGATGCGGATCCGGCGATCGCAGATGCAGGCGCCATTGTTCTTGCTGATGAGCGCTGGCATGAGGGCGTGGTTGGCATTGTGGCAGCCAAGATTTCCGAACGGCACGGCAAACCGGCCATTCTGATGGCACTCCGTGACGATGGCACTGCCAAGGGCAGTGGACGCAGTATTGAAGGAATCGACATTTTGGCTGCCGTGAAGCGCGTTGCCTCCGACCTGATGATTCGCGGCGGCGGTCACGCGTATGCGTTGGGACTCACCGTGCGTGCTGAAGATGTTCCGGAGTTTGCACGGCGCGTGAGTTCCGAATGCGCGGCACTTGCCAGTGGTGGGGCGGTTGGGCCAGTTCGACGGTATGACGCGGAGGCAGAGCCTGCAGAAATGACCCCCACTGATTTAAAGCCGTTGGAAATTCTGCGTCCGTTCGGGCGCGGGAATCCGGAGCCAGCATTTCTCATTCGCAACGTGAGGCCGGTGGCGGCTCCGACCCTGTTTGGATCGGATAATAATCACGTGCAGTTCTTTCTGCCGGGCGGCCCGCGCTGCATCTGGTGGAGCGCCGTCGATCGATCAAGTGTGGTCCGCCAAGGCGTACCGATCGACCTCATCGTCAAGCCGTCCATCGAGGTGTACCGAGGGGTGCGACGCGTGCAACTGGTGGTGCAGGACGTTCGTGCATCGCAGGCGCGATAAGGGCTGCGATGAATGCGATTGACTGCGGGGGTGTTCCGCTTTGCAAACCTGAGTAGTGCTAGAGCAGTACTTCCGTGCCGGCCGTAATGGACTTGCCTTGCATAGTGCGGCGCAAGTCTTCTGGACCGCGCGCGGTGAGCGGTGAGATTTCTACAACGCAATCGGGTTGGCCATTGGCGTGACATGGCACGGGAATTCCCGCTTCTTTCAACCAGCGAACGGCGCGTTCCACTTGGATGGCTTTACTGGTCGCTGGACTGTCTTCGCCGGATGCATTCTTAATCGGTGCGAATTCCTCAACGCGGTCGGTGCGCAACACAATCGGGCTCTCCGCCTCATGCAATGCATCAAAGACGAAACTTTCCAACTTGATTGCGTTCGGTTCCGGTGGATCTGTGCGCTGGCCACTGACCGGGTCGACGAACGGCACCTTCTTGATCGCTCGGTGCCAAGGCAACACGGAGCCAAGTGGATGGTCGGTGAGCTTGCGGATGAACTCAACACCGATGATGTGGATCGCAATGGAGCCTTCGCCGTACACGATCTCGCCGGACGCATCGCGTGCTTCGGCAATTTCCTTTGGGGCATCGCTGTACTCAAGAACAGTGAGGCGTGGCGCCTTGACAAAGACGCCGACTTTCTCAGTGACGTCGCGCTTGAGGACGCTCTTGGAACTCATCTCGGCACTGGAATCCGGCGCCGCGACATGCAGACCAAGGAAGAGCGGATCAATGACATGAACATTGGGGTTGTCGACTTGGAAGTAGCAGAGATGTTCAATGCCCGATGCCTGCATGTGGTCAATCGCGCCCGCTTGTCGAAGCGCTTTGAGCGAGCCACCGTGCCCGTCCGGATTGAGCGCTGGATGCCATGCATGCTCAAGTAGCACCTGCCCGTCGAGCGAGACACTCGGAACCATGCCCTGCGCAAAGAGCATGGTGTCACCGCGCGGACGACCGAACCAGCGGTTGTCATCAAAGAACCGTTCAGTCTCGTGGTGGTTTGCCTCGCTGGTCATCACGAACCAAGGAATACGCACTCCGTACGCGCGCTCGGCGGCCATGATTTGCTCAGCAAACACTCGAAAGAGTGGCTTGCCGGCCACCGGTGTTGCTGGGTACGTGCCCTTGGGACCGCGCCAACCGAGCCGGGTTCCTTGACCACCGGCAACGATGAACGCCGCAACCTTGCCGCGTTTCACTAGGTCATCGCCGATGGCGCGATATTTACTGGCATCGGCCATGTTGCGTAAGTAGGGGCGTACCGGTCGAATGTCGGCAGCGGCAGGTCGTGCCAGTGACGCAGCTTGCGAAAGCATGGAACTGAGGTGCTCAAGCGGAAGTTGCACGATCGCTTCGAGCAGTGCTTCGCGTCGTGATTCATCAAGTGAATCCCAGAATGCCAGCAGATGCTGCTGACCGGTTCGCTCAAGTCGCTGTTTCGTTTCTGCCACAGATGGTGTCGTACGCATCGATCGTTGTTCCTGTTGAAGTCGCGGTGTCATCCCTTTGGCTCGATCGGGGCGCTCCAGCCCTCTGGTCGATGGCGGACAATCAGCCCGCTCTCCAGGTAGATCACTTGCTCGCACACATTGGTGCAATGGTCGGCGATGCGCTCAACGCTCTTGGTCACGCTCATCAGTCCGAATGCAAAGCCCACAGTCAGATGCCCAGCAGCGACCTGTTCCTGCGCATTCATCACAATCTCTTTCTTGAATCGGTCCACCGTGTCATCAAAGAGGAGCACCTGACGAGCCAGGTTTGCGTCGTGACGGAGTAGGGCGCGGTTGGTGTCCCGCAGCATGCCGATGACGCTGTTGGACATGACCCGGAATGTGTCCGGAACACGCATCTGCCGCGTGCGCTCTTCCAGCACGCGTTCGGCAATGTTCACGCCGCAATCAGCGATTCGCTCGTATTCATTATTGCACTTTACGATCGTCAACACCGAGCGAATGGAGTGCTCGTCGGTCTGGCCCATGCCCAGCAATGGCACCGAGCGCTTCTCGATCTCTACGTCAATACGATCGATTTCTGTGTCGAGCGTTTCGATTCCCGAAGCCTTGGCCAAGTCCAGGTCGAAGTAACTCTCCACCGCCATCGTGCAGAGGTGCAGGACACGCGCGCCTTGTTCAACCATATCGTGCTCGAGCGCGGTGAGCCGCTCTTGAAAAGTATGCATGGCGGAGATCGTACAACGCCCCGCGCATGTCATTGCGCGCGCACTCCTATACTGTGGAGCCCAATGGCAAGACTTTGCGTCAACATCGACCATGTGGCCACGGTGCGCCAAGCGCGGCGCACCTATGAGCCGAGTCCCATTGCCGCAGCGCATGAGGCGATGGCGGGGGGCGCGCATGGCATCACCGTGCACTTGCGTGAAGATCGCCGGCATATTCAAGACGCTGATGTTGCGGCGCTCGCGGATGCATTTCCGGGACTGCTCAATTTCGAGATGGCCGCCACCGACGAGATGGTGGCGACCGCGATTCGCATTCGTCCCGTCATGGCGATGCTGGTGCCTGAAGGCCGGCACGAGGTGACTACCGAAGGCGGACTCGATGTGATCGCTCAAGAAACCCGCGTTCGCGAGGTCATCGCCCGGCTCCATGTCGGCGGAGTACGTACCAGCATCTTCATCGATGCGATCCCCGCGCAGATAGCGGCGGCGCACCGCTGCGGCGCTGCCGTGTGCGAGGTGCACACCGGTCCATGGGCGCACGCCGTACATGACCATGGCGACGACTGCCGTTCCCAGGCGGCGCTGACCGAACTTGAAAAGGTGCGCTTGGCCGGCCAGATGGTTCAGTCACTCGGTATGCAGTTCAACGCAGGTCATGCCCTGAATTTCCTGAACGTTGGACCGATCGCCGCTTTACCTGGTTTGAACGAATTACACATCGGGCACTCCATCGTCAGTAGCGCGGTGTTTCTTGGAATTCGGGCGGCGGTACAACGCATGCGTTCCTGTATCGATATCGCCGCGCCCGCCGTACACTGATTTACATGACTTCACGCATCTCGTTCCACGGCTGTTACACCGCCATCGTCACGCCTTTTTCGGATGATGGATCCACGGTGGACCTTGGAAAGCTTGAAGCAGGGATCCGCCGTCAAGCAGCCGGTGGTGTTACCGGCATTGTTCCATGCGGTACTACTGGCGAGAGTCCAACGCTGACGGAAGAGGAGCATGCGCGCGTCGTCGAGACGGCGGTGCGCGTTGGGCGTGCCGCCGGTTTGCAGGTGATCGCAGGCGCGGGATCCAACTGCACTGCACACGCCGTTCACTTGCAGAAATTGGCGCGGCAATTGGGCGCCGACGCTGGTCTACAAGTCACGCCGTACTACAACAAGCCATCACAAGAGGGCATCTACCGCCACTTCATGACGGTGGCCGATGCATGTGACTTGCCGGTGATGCTTTACAACATCCCTGGCCGCGCCGCAGTGGCGATCGCCCCCGAAACCGTTGAACGCTTGGCTCAGCATCCCAATATTCAGGCGATCAAAGAAGCCACCGGCTCGATGGATTCTGCCAGTGAAATTCGGCAGCGTTGCAACATCACTGTTCTCTCCGGCGATGACAGCTTGACACCAAGCTTTGCAGCGGTCGGCGCCAAAGGTGTAGTCAGTGTCGTCAGTAATTTGGTACCTGCGCGAGTTGCCGAACTGTGCCGATTGCTTGCCGCCAACAACTTCAGCGCGGCCCTAGAAGTCCATATGTCCATGCTGCCGCTCTCCAAGGGACTCTTGTCGATTGACGTGAATCCAGTACCCGTCAAGTGTGCGCTTTCACTGCTTGGTCTTGACTCCGGAGCAGTTCGATTGCCCCTCGCACCCGCATCTGCACAGGCGGTGCTGCGCATCCGCGAACTCGTCGCCAACGCGGGCATGGTCGCGACCGTCAACATGCATGCCGGGGCAGCCCATTGAACCTACACGCAGCCCAGTACGACACGGCAGCGCTTCCATACAAGGTGGCTGTCCTTTGCTACCTGTGGGACGCCGAGGGTCGCATTCTCATGCTGCATCGCAAGAAGCAGCCGAACGTTGACATGTACTCCCCGGTTGGTGGCAAGCTTGAGATTAGCCGAGGCGAGAGTCCGCACGAGTGTGCCATTCGCGAACTTCATGAAGAGACAGGTTTAGCACTTCCAGAAGAAGACATGCGCATGTTCGGCATGGTGAGCGAACGTGCTTACCAAGGCGAGATGCACTGGCTGATCTTCCTGTTCGAATGCACTCGTCATGTCCGCGCGGAAGAAATCGCTATGTCTGAGTTTGACGAAGGACGCCTCGAATGGGTCGCGGCAGCTGATGTTGAGCGATTACCGATTCCGGTGACGGACCGCGAAATCCTGTGGCCATTGGTGCGCTCGCACCGGGGTGGATTCTTTAGCGTGGACATCGACTGCAGCACCGAGCCAATGACACATCGGGTGCGAGAGCGCCGACCGGCTTAGTGGTTCACGCGGTTGTTGCATCTCGCTTGTTTACTGGCCCGCATTCGCCTTACGAGGACGGCCGCTGAGCGCGGCCCTGTCCTCTCCGGCGAGTGCGTCCAGGTTGCGCGTTTTTGCATCACGGTTGCGTACTGGCCCGCATTCGCCTTACGAGGATGGCCGCTGAGCGCGGCCCTATCCTCTCCGGCGCCTGCGGCCAGGTGAACGGGTTCCAGTCCCTGGTGTCCACGTGACTTCAGTGTTCGAGCCCCCGCAGTGAGCACGGGATCCTCGGTAAGCGGCGTGTGAAACTGAGAAGTCCGGCAGTTGGACGTACGCCTCGTGGGTGCCAACCGGACGAACAGATTCGCCCGAGGCTAAGCGGAACCTTGTGGAGCGCAGCCGTCCGCGTCCGAGGGTCCCGCGCGCAACGGAGGGGGCGGTGTACGACTCAACTCACTTCAACCGCGAAACTCGGGACAGGGGTGACCGGCCCCTACTTACAAGCCAACCGCCGCCGCGCAGGTTGCAATCAAGGCGTCGGCTTCTGCCGCCGTTCGGCCCTCTGCAATGAGGCGGATGATCGGTTCAGTATTGCTTGCGCGCAGATGCACCCAGCCAGCGTCGACATCGAGGCGGATGCCGTCGGTGTCGCTGACGCGTGCGCCCGGAAGCGCGGTGCGTGCCTTGGCCAATGCCGGCGCTACCGCTGCCATTCCGCCGATTGCGGACAGTTCGAATTTCTTCTTCACCATCGACCAACGCGGAAGGTCCGCCACCACCGCAGACAACGGTCTTCCCTGGTGCGCTAGCAATTCCAGGACTAATGCCATCGCGCTCAGTGAGTCGCGCACCCAGCACACCGTGGGCAGGATGACGCCGCCATTGCCTTCGCCCCCCAGAATTCCATTGACGGGGCGCAGCCCTGCCACCACGTTCGCTTCACCAACCGCAGTGCGTACGACGTGTGAACCAGGGAACAGCGCAGCGACATCGTCAATCATTCGGCTGGTGGATAGGTTGGTTGCCAATGCGCCACTTCCATGTCGCTGCAACATTCGAAGTGCCGCAAGCACCAACGTGTACTCCTCGCCGATGAACGATCCGCGCTCATCAACAATCGCCAATCGATCCGCATCGGGATCCTGAGCGAATCCACACGCTGCACCGGCGTGATGGTGTCCCTTTGAATCGCGCACCGCCGCCGCTAAGTCCAGCAAATTCTCAGCGAGCGGCTCGGGGACATGCCCAAATACGCCGGTTTGCTCGCCGTAGATGTGCACCACGGTGCATCCAAGTTCTTCGAGCATCATGCGACCCGGTACGCAGCCACTGCCGTTCACGCTATCGAGCACCACCGTGAAATTCTTGGCGCGAATGGCGGCAACGTCTACGTTGCGCAGCACGCGGTCAATATGTACTCGCGCCGCGCTGCCATCATGCGTCAATGTGCCGGTTGCCAGTGGCCCACACCAATCAATACGACGCTCCTTGAAGCGGTCGACGATTTCTTTGGCAATTGCTGGGGGCGGCGCCAGTCCGTTACCGTCCAAGCACTTGATTCCATTCCACGCAATCGGGTTGTGACTGGCGGTGATCGCCAAGCCGCCGTCAGCTTTGCGCTCGCTAATCATCACGCCCACGGTGGGCGTCATGGCAACACCGATGTCGATCACATCGCAACCAGTGGCCATCAGTCCACCGATCGCGGCAGCTGCAAGTGGCGGACCACTGATTCGTCCATCAAGTCCCACCACCACGAGTGGGCGATCTTTGCCAGTAGTGACCTTCAGAAATGACCCAAATGCAGCGCCGTAGGCGGCAGCAATTTCAGGAGTCATGGTCCGGCCAACAATTCCGCGAGCGCCGGAAACGCTGAGCATGAGCGGGGCTTCTGGTGTTTGGGTGATCTGCATAAGTGGTGATCAGGGTATCGGAATGACCGGGATCTCTGCCTATACTCACCATTTCATGTATCTCAATCAGATCGAGCGCAGTTTCAGCGCCGCCCATGCGCTTGATATCGGCGGTGTACGGGAGCCCATCCATGGTCATAACTGGTCGGTGACGGTCATCGTCGCGGGCACCAGTCTGGATGCTGATGGCCTACTCGTCGACTTTCACGCCTTGGAACGGACGATCGAAGGCATCATCGGTCGTTTCCATAATCAGAATCTGAACACGACGCCTCCTTTTGATCAGATCAACCCGTCGGCGGAATTGGTGGCGCAGTACATCGCTGTGCAGATCATTCCATCCCTGCCGAAGGGAGTACGCGTGCAGTCAGTAAGCGTCGGTGAAGCGCCCGGCTGCACTGCCACGTACATCAATCCATTTACAGGTACGGAGCGATGACCGACGTCACGCCGACTTCTTCGTCCGCGCCACTCACCGCTCCCGCTCCAGTGCTTGCAGCACCCGGGAGCCGCGCGGTGCTGACCATTGATGTCAACGATCCCGCGCGGTTCCTCAATCGCGATATCGAATGGCTGGAGTTCAACGCGCGTGTCCTCGACATTGCTGCCGATGCGCGCACTCCGCTTCTGGAGCGTCTGCGCTTCCTCTCAATCTACTCAGCAAATCTCGACGAATTCTTTATGAAGCGCGTCGGCGTCTTGAAGCGACAGATTGAAGCCGGCGTCTCCGGACCGGTACCCGAGGCGCTCACCCCGGTTCAACAACTCGACGGAATTCGAGCACGAGTCGCGACGCTCGCTCATCGACAGGCGATCATCCTGCGCGACCGCGTCATGCCCGCGCTGGTGCCACATGGCATTCGGATCTTGCGCTGGGATAATCTCGGCGAGGCGCAACGCACAGAAGCCGAAGCGTGGTTTCGACGAAGCGTCTTCCCGATTCTCACGCCGCTTGCTGTTGATCCCGGCCACCGCTTCCCGTTCATCAGCAACATGAGCGTTTCGCTGGGAGTCATGTTGCGTCGACCGGGTGAGAGTGAACAACTGTTCGCACGCGTAAAGGTCCCGGAGATCCCGTCGCGCCTGTACCGATTTGACGACACGAACGATTTCATTACCGTCCAAGACATCGTTGAGCACAATCTTGACGATCTCTTCCCCGGCATGGAGATTCTGAAGGTTCTTGCGTTCCGCGTTACCCGGAACGCTGAGGTTGAACGCGACAGTGAAGACACCGAAGATCTATTGGAAGCCACGCAGCATTTGCTCAAGGAACGACGCTTTGCGCGGGTGGTTCGCTTGGAAATCGCCGCTGGCGCTAATCCGCGAATCTTGAAGTTCCTCATGGAAGAACTGCAGGTGGATGCGGATGATGTCTATGAAACCGAAGGTTTGGTGGACTACGGGTCCTTGAACGAAATTGCCGACACCGACCTCGCGGATCTGCACTGGCCGCGCATGGCAGCGCTGCCGCCCGCTGGCTTGGATGATGATCACGCAGATATCTTTGCAGCCATTCGCGCTGGCGACATTCTGCTTCATCATCCCTACGAATCGTTCGAGCGCTCGGTGGAGAAATTCATTGAGGACGCGGCCGCGGATCCGAAGGTTGTTTGCATCAAGCAGAGCCTGTATCGCACATCGGGTGATAGCCCATTCATTGCCAGTCTCATCCGCGCCGCTGAGAGCGGTAAGCAAGTAGCGGTGCTGGTTGAGTTGCGGGCGCGCTTTGATGAGGCGCGCAACATTCTGTGGGCGCGAAAGCTCGAAGATGCGGGCGTCCATGTCGCTTACGGCGTTGTTGGATACAAGACGCACACCAAGACCGCGTTGGTGGTCCGTGAGGAGCAGGGCACCCTGCGTTCCTATGCACACATTGGCACTGGAAATTACAACAGCCGTACGGCGCGCATGTATGAAGATGTTGGTCTTCTGACTGCTGATCCGGAAATCACCGACGACCTCGTCAATTTGTTCAACTACATGACCGGTCGTTCACGTCAGCGCGAGTATCGGCAATTGTTGGTGGCGCCGGTAGCCATGAAGAAGCGCTTCCTGGAGTTGATTGATCGCGAGGCGCAGATTGCAGCCTCGGGCGGTACGGGCCGGATCATTGCCAAGATGAATCAGCTTGAAGATCGTGGCGTGATGGATGCGCTGTACCGCGCCAGCGAAGCGGGCGTACAGATTGATCTCATCGTGCGCGGCTTCTGCTGCCTCCGTCCGGCCATGCCCGGTTTGAGTCAGAACATTCAGATTCGCTCAGTGGTAGGGCGGTTCCTTGAACACAGTCGCATCTTCTGGTTCGGTGCAGGTAAGCCCGATCCCCTGGACGGAGACTTCTACATCGGCAGTGCGGATTGGATGTATCGCAACCTGCAAACGCGGGTTGAAGCTGCAACTCCAGTGCGCAGCCGCGACGCGCGCGGAACGCTCTGGGACATCCTGCAAATCTGCCTCGATGATCGACGGTCGTCGTGGCAGATGCAGCCGGACGGGACCTATCGGCAGATCGATTGCGCACCACTTGCACCGGAAGATCCGAGCGCCGTTGGTGTTCACGCGCGATTGGCGGCGTACTACCTTGACCGCGCAGCGTTACAAGCGCAAGCGCGGCGCGGCGAGTGACTTCTACTTCGGCGCAGCGGGCGGTGGCGCCGGCGTAGCCACCACCGCTACCTTTTCTACACCTGTACCACCGGTTCCAAAGCCCGTGCTCAAGTGGTTCACGCCAAGCTGGTAGAGCAACTTGTCAAGCTTGCCGGTGGCGCGGTAGGTCAGTTGCCCACCGACACGCCACTCTGCACCAGTGATGTCACCGAACGATGCAGGAACGAACGCCGGCAGTTCCGCCAGCATGCGATCGTTGGGCGGCAGCGTGAGCGATGCCACCCACTGCCCGGTATAGGCGGTCTTGTCGTTGACGATCACCGAGTAATCCCAGGTGGTCAGTTCCACCGGGGCGTCGTTCGGGTTGCGTAATTCAACCGTCACCTCAATTTCTGAACCCTCAGCAGTGACCGCCCGCTCCCGCGCCTTCAACGCTTGAACATTGGGGCTCGAAGCGCACCCCGCGGCCGCAAGCAGCCAAGCTCCGGCAGCAATCTGAAGAATTGGCAATGGGCGCGTATCCAGCATCGGTGCGAGAATGTATCACCTTCCGAGTGGAAGCCTGTTCCCCCAAGATTCGTCTGCCCATGAAGTACCCACCGTCCATTGGCTGCCGCCCCACGATCGCTATCTACATCGCGGCAGTGCTCTTGGGATGTTTGACGCCGGCAGTGGCAGCGCAGGAGCTTGCGCTGCCCGCCGTTGATGACTCGCCCTCGTCACAGCTGCTCATCGAGCAGGCTACTGATCAAGCCAAAGCCAACCCGCGCGAAGCCGTCCGGCTTCTTGTGCAAGTACTTGATGCCGGGCCGGATCGATTGGTGCGCGCTGGACTCGATGCAGACTTGTTCATCCCAGTATCCCGCCGCGTGCATGCCATGCTGGTGGCCGATGCGGCACTGCGGAGTGCATTCCGGCGCGAACTTTCTGCCGATGCGGACGCGCAACTGGCGCGCGGTGAATACGTTGAACTTGCGTCCCGCCGTATTGATACCGAGGCGGGTCTGGAGGCATCGCTCCGTTTGGCTGAGACAAGCCTGACGCGCGGGCGCGTGGCAGCTGCATCGTCTTATCTTGATCGAGTGGAGGACCATGATTTACTTGCTGGTCGTCGTGCGCTCTACCACGCTTCGATGACTGCAACGGTTGCCGCGCGGCTTGGACAACCCGAGCGCGCTCGATTGGCGCTTGCCCGCATCGATGCGCTCGCAGCCGATCAAACCGGATCATTCAAAGCAACGGAAATTGCCGGCGCTCGCGCTGCCGCACTGGCCACACCCACGCTGCCTTCGGAAGTCACCATTGGCCCGCTGGGTCCCGGGCTATTTGATTCCTCTGCTGCTGCTTCGACTTGGAGCGAGACTTGGAACGCACCACTCGACGTCACGGCGAGCCCCATGGCACAGGCGGGCGTCGGGCGCTTGTCAGGCGCGCAGCCGGAGCGGTTGCAGTCACGCACCGCGCCCACGTGTGTTGGTGAGCGCGTCTTTGTGGACGACAACGGCGTGATCAGCGCATTCGATCGCCTGAGTGGTCGTCCGCTCTGGTCAAGTGCAAACATCGGTGCTGATTCAACCGGCTTCTCTATGCGCATGCTTGCTGCCACACCGAACGAGGTGGTTGCGCTTGCGCCCATGCAACTCGGCTCTAATCGAACGGGAATTGGCACCGGACGCATTGCATGCCTCGATGCCACCACGGGCGCATTGCGTTGGGAAGCTCGCCTTGATCGCCTTGATCGCCTTGATCGCCTTGATCGCCTTGATACCCGCATTGATCTTGATGGTCTGCAGCCGCAAGGCGCACCGATCATTGTTGACGGGCGCGTGATTGTTGCCGCGCGGCGCACTTCGGTCCGCATGGAAACGGTGAGTTGGCTGGTGGCGATTGATATTGATGCGCCGCGTCCCGCCGCGTGGGCGCGTGTGCTGGCCTCCAGTGGCAGCGTTCGTATTGGCATATCGCGCGCCGCCGACGCGCCAGTACTTGCTGCTGGCGTCCTGTATGTATCAACTCCCACCGGGGCGATTGCAGCGATTGATCCATGGGATGGCCTGGTGCGTTGGCTCCGTCGATTCCCCGTACCGGTCCGCGATGCCCCCGCACGCTTGGAACCATCTGATGCATTGACCCCGGCCGTGGTCGGGGATCGAATCTATGCGATCAGTTCAGACCGCGCGCGCATTGATTCGTTCGACATCCGTGATGGTTCCCCGCGTGGTTCCATTCCGACCGGCGCTGATGGGTCGATCGGTTCGCCTTCATACCTCGTTGGCGATGATCGTTCCGGCCTAGTGCTCGCCGTCGGCGATCGTGTGACCTGCTTTGCTGCGGCGGCACCGAATACAACGCTGTGGTCCGTGCCAGCCATCGGTGCTTCATTCGCAGAGCGCACACATGGGCGCGTTCAATTTGCAAACACCACGGATCCGTCAGCACCGGTGGTTCTGATTCCCGACGCAACGAACATCTCCATCCGTGACGCGCGCACTGGAACTGAACGGATGCGATTGGCGGGCGCTGGAAATTCCAACGCAATTCTGGCTGGAAATCAGGTGCTTGCTGCTGGGCCAACGGCACTTTCCGGATGGATGCCGACTGCAGCTGCTGAGCGCATCGTGCGCGCACGGATGTCCGCGAGCCCTGCGCCCGATGCAGCCATCGCGCTCGTACACCTAGCGCGGCAGATTCGCTCTGGATCGCTTGCCGCCGAGGGGGCCAAAGAATCGGTACGTCGCGTTCGAGAGCTTCCTGCCGACGACGTTACGCGTACTGAATTGCTGGAACTCCTGTTGACTGTCGATGCGATGGAATTGGCACAAGGCGCCGACCGCGACACGCTCGATGCCGCAGTCGATGAATCGGCGGTCTTGGTGAATGGGCAACTCCGTGGTGGATTTGCACGGGCCGACCGCGCACTTCGACGCGGTGATCCAGTGTCAGCCGCGGCAATCGCAGCGACAGTCGCCATGAGTGCACAGTCCGGGGAGATGGTTGTCAATCGGTCCGGTCAGGCGAGCGCCGACGCTGAGGCACTGCGAATCATTGCGATTGCCCGCAGCAAAGATCCGCGTGCACTTGACGCTGTGGATTCCGCCGTCACCACTGCGCTCACTTCCATCCGCGCTGATGATCGCACCGCTGCACTCCGATGCGCCGCGCGGATCGGAGCCGGCACGCGTGCGGGCACATCCGCGTTGCTGGCCGTCATGAATGACGCAAAGACGGCACCAGCACGCCTCGCCGCGGCGCGACTGATTCGCGAATGCACTGTGCGCAGTGGTGCCACCGCTGCGGGTGACGCATTCCTCCGCGCGCTTGATCCTCGTTGGGGTGTCGCGCTCGCTGCCTCGGTCATGCCATCGTTACCGCGTATTAATGGAACCGCGTCGCGCGTTGTTGAATTCCCGGGTCGTCTTCCGCGCACCCTTCCCGACGCCGGCCGCCCGGCGCGCGGATTGTTGACCTTGCAGGGCTCGGATTTGGTATTGCGCACCGCGCCTTCCTACGCCGCCGCGTGGCGTGCCCCGCTTGGCGCCCGCGATTGCTCAGTGGTCGCTACTTCCCCCGACATTCTTACCTGCGACGATGCGCCCGGGGGTACCGGTGCCATGTGCTGCATCTCTCCAGATGGCGTGGTCCGATGGACTTCGCGCGGGGTGGTCGATCCAGCAGATCCAGCAAGCGACCCGGAAGTGCTCGACGCTTCCGAGACCCGTCGTGGTCCGTCCATGATTCCACTGCTCACAGCGCCCGCAGTTGCTGTTCTTGGGCGTGATGGCAGTATGACTGCGTTTCATATCGACAGCGGCACGGAGGCATGGCGCCATCCCGCCGATGGCAGCACGCTGTTGTCGTGGGCCCGCGAGCCACTTGCCGTTGCACTGGGAACGGAGTCCGATGACGGATCTGGTCCGACGTTACGCATCACTGCGCTTGACGCCACGGATGGATCCCCGATTCTCTCGTGGGCCGTAGAGACCGCCACGGAGATTCGGTGGATGCGCATCGTCAACGGAGGAATTCTCCTGGTGGCGACCGACGTTGGTATTGAGGCGCGACGACTTGCCGGTGGCGATGAAAGCACTCCCTACTGGATGATTGATTCGTCAGAAGCGCACGGCTCCACGCGGTCCTGGAGTGTTGGTAGCCAAGTGCTCGTGCTGCCGCGTTCGGAGGATGTGTTGGTGATCGACCCGTGGACCGGAAGGCAAACCGCCGGCGCCTTCAATATCCCCAGCGATTCGCCCGATGCGCCGATCCGGGAAGTAGTTGATGGAAAGTCCTGGGTGGCCTTGATTGCGGATGGTCGCACGGATTTCTTCTCCCCGGAGGGGGCATGGACTGGTCGGGACGCCCCCAGCACGGAGCGCGCCTACGGCCGCACGGCGGCGAGCGTTGACGGACTCTTTATGGTTGATATCGGGGTGGCGGGGGACCCCGTGCCCCTGCGGTTCGGAATACTCCTCCGGGAACTTGACGCCCAACGCGGGGGCCTCGAATCCGCCCCCCCGGTCATGCTGCGCTCCCTCGGTCAGCGTCTGAACGATTTGATGGCTCTCGATGGTGCGATCGCCGTCTCGAACGGCTCGGTTATTCAGGTGATCGAATATTCTGACGCAAAAGTCCCGTCGGACCGATGAAGCGAGGCAGCCGGTCGATCCCCGGGTTTCCGGGGGTGATGCCGATCGCTACACTTCCGCCCGTTGTGCCCCGTGACCGCACGCTTTCCTGACGAGACACCCATGACATTCATCCGATCCACGTCCGCCTTGGCCGCCCCAGTACTTGAGGACCCCCTTGATTCCCTCTACGGTGCATTGACCCCGTTCACCGTTATCGCGTCGGATGATGACGACGAGGATGAGGATGAAGACGAGGACGACGACGACGACGACGATGATGACGATGACGATGACGAGGACGAAGACGAGGACGAAGACGAAGACGAGGACGAAGACGAGGACGAAGACGAGGACGAAGAAGACGAAGAGGAAGAAGAAGAGGAAGAAGAGGAAGAAGACGAGGACGAGGAAGAAGAAGAGGAAGAAGACGAGGACGAGGACGAAGACGAAGAAGAGGAAGAAGAAGTCTGATTCTTCAATCCAGCGAACCACCCGCGCGCTGCCTGACCCCGGTCAAGCAGCGCGCGTTTCATTTCTGGTGGTTCTCGAAGCGGTTAGCGTTTTGCTGGCGGCTCGGTGCCCGTTGCGACCTCGGCAGTGAGGAGTAACCGCGCAAACGCCACCGCCGATCGATCGCTGCGAAATCCGACAAGCTCACTGGCCGACAAGATCGTTGGGCGGGTGATCCATGCACCGTCGGTCATCAATTCTGACTTCCGCGGGTCAGTGGCCAGTTGCTCACGAATCAGCGAATCTTTCAGGGTCACCAATGCGTTGCTTGGATCCACCACCGTGGCAGCGAAGGATCCTTCGGTGAGTAATTCAATTCGTCCCCCGGGTCCCCACAGCGCCATTCTGCCAGCATCTGGGTTATAGAAAGCAATTCGCTCGCGGCGTGGAGGTGACGCGGAAAGCCCTGAAACTGGCTCCAGTGCACTGACTGCCCAGCTCAGATTGGCGCGGAGCGAAACCACCGTGAGCATGTCCGGAGCAACGGTCGCGTCTTCCAACGGTAACCCGTCATCGGCAAACGGTAGCCACGCAAGCACCAACGACTGACCGTTCAGACGCATCGCAAACATGCCGGTTCCATCGCCTCCAAAGACGGGCATCAACCAACTGGCGCCATCGCTGGTGCGCAGCGTGCGCCGCACGCCGTTGCGTTCGCAGACGAGCTGCCAATCGCCGCCTTCCACCGGGCGTCTGCACCACGCCATGGTGCCGTTGGGGGCCACCGTGGCGAAGGCGTTGCACCATTCATCGCGGGCAACCACACGGATAGCCCCCGTCCACGCTGCCAGTCCGATGTCTCTGCCGCCGTCCGCGCGTGGCCGTTCCACTAAGTAGCCCTCATCATCGGCACCGCGCCCCAGGAGCCACTGACCTTTGAGCGTGGAGATGGGTGCCCCGGCCTCGTCCTTCACCAAGGAAACCACGTCAATGGTGCAGTCGAATCCGTCCGGTGGCAGCGGGTCGCCCACCCGTACCGCCCACGATGCGGTGCAGCTTGATTGAATAGCAGCCTTGCGCCCATCCGGTGAGATCAAGGGCAGGGTGCGCCCATCGGACGGGATGCGCGCTACGAACTCCACCTCAACCAGTACACGGGGCTTGAAACGTTGGCGATCATCGGTGATCACCGTCCGCTCCGTGCCAGGCACGGGCTGCGACGTCAAGACAATATTGTCCTTGCTGGAGATGCGCTCCGTGGTGCAGCCAACCTTGGTCATGCATCCCAAGAATGCAAGCACAAGGGCGGCCTTTCGGGCCGCCCTTGCAGTGTTTGCGTTGCAGACTGTTCCGTACATCGATACGTGCATGCGCTCAGCGCGGTGCGGGTGACGTGCTTGGAGCAGGCGCCGGCTTGCTGGTCGTCGGCGCCGGCGTGGTTGTTCCTGCGGGCACAACTGCAGGGGTTGCCGGCGCATCGTCTGGGATATCGATCGGCGCCAGCGGCTCGCCCGGTCCAGCAGTCACTGTTTCATCGCCGCTCAGGATGTCACGCTTTTTGATCAACTCCTTGGACATGTTGGCGATCGGCTTGGCCAGTTCACGGAGGCGAGTGCGCTCACCAGCGTTGTAGTTGCTGTCGTTCTCGTCGGGGTTGTCAACCACGGTTGGTGTTACAAACACCAGCAGTTCGGTGACAGCCTTTGTTTCACTGGTATTTGCAAACACCCAGTCGAGCACCGGGATGTCGCCAAGCAGCGGCATCTTGCTCTTGATCTTGTTCTCCGTCTCCTTGCGGATACCGGATAGCACAATCGTCTGATTGTTCTTCACGGTCACGGTGGTGTTCGTCTGGCGGCGATCGACGATCGGGTTGCCGCCAACACCTTCCGGGCTCGTGACATTGATGTTGGAGAGCAGTACTTCAATCTCCATGTTGACGTTGCGATCCTTGGTGATGCGTGGTCGCACGTTCAAGCCGATTCCCACAGGAATCTGATCGAATGTCGCGTTCACGCCACCGCCGGTGTTCAGATCGCTCAGACTTGAACTCTGGAACGGAACGTCCTGCCCCTGGAAGAATTTCGCTTCCTTGTTGTCGCTGGTAAAGACGCGCGGCTGTTGCAGAATGCGTACCGACGTCTCTTCAGACAACGCCTGCAGGATCACGTTGGCATCAATGCCAAACGCAAAGATGGACTTGTTGAGGTCGGGCGGGAAGATTTCACTCTTCTCGCCGTCAAACGTGGTGCCAACCACCACTGCATTATTCGGGTTGACTGGTCCAACACCCTGGCCCCACTTGATACCCAACTGAAAGTCATCTCCGAGCTGGACTTCTGCAAGCACCACCGAGATCATCACTTGGCGTCCCGGCTGATCAAGGTCACGCACAATGTCAGCCAAACTATCTTGAATTTCCGGTGGCGCCAGAATCAACAGCGAGTTCTGACCCGCATTCGGCACCACGCGGCTCTTGCCAACGAGTGCGCTGACCTCGGTGGTCGTATCTCCGGCACCGCGACCTGACTGCCACGGGAACTGAATGCCACCGCTAGAGCCGCCGCCGCTTCCGGGGAGGTTGGTATTGCCGCTGGTGAATCCATTGGTATTTGAGGAACCGTTGGCTCCGCCGCTGGCAACATTGAAGTCAATTCCCGAGAGGCCTTCCTCAGGTGCACGAATCGATGCCGTGGATCCCGACTGCGCCAACAGGGCATTGAGAATTTCCGCCAACTCCACTGCACTTGCGTGCTTGAGCGGGATGTTCTTTGGCATGCCTGCTTGAAGCGGTCGATCAATTTCCTCAATCAACTCGTCCAACCATTTGAAGTTGTCGGGAGTCTTGCTGACAATGATCAGGCGGTTGGAATCTGGGTACGCCTCAATGCGGAAGATGTTGGCGATGGCCACATCGGCGCCCGATGATCCACCACCGCCACCGCCGCCGAGCCCTTGAACCCGTGACGCGCCAGTGTTGCCGGCGCCGCCGGTTCGTCGCGCGCCGCCGCCGGCACCGCCACCGCCCTCAAGCAGCGATTGCAGAACCGCCTGCACTTTGAGTGGGTCGGTGTACTTCAGGTCATAGAGGCGGAAGATGCCACCACTTGTTTCCGATGACGGAGCATCAAGCACGGCGATGAGGGACTCGATCTCCTTCATGATGCTCGGCTCAGCACGAATAGTCATGCTGTTGGTCGCTGGGAGCACCGTGACCACCAGTTGTTCACTGGTACCCACCAGTTCGCTACCACCACCTTGAGCGGCACCAGGTGTGCGCCCACGATTCTGCCCAGGCTGTTGCGGCTGTCCGCCGCCAGCGCGCGGAGTGGATGCACCGCCCGATGGACCACGCGAGGAAAATAGTTCAGTAATGATGCCCTGAATCGTCTGCGCATCTTGGTAAAGCAGTCGAATGGTCTTGGTGCGCACGTCCACATAGGCGGCCACATCAAGCAGGTCGATCATGTTCTGCACGCGCTTTGCCAGCGCGATATCGCCTTCCAAGATGATCTGGTTGGAGTTGTTGTCTACTTGCAGCGTGGCGTAACTTGGCAACGAATCTTGCAAGCGTTCAAAGACCTGTGAAGCCTTGGTGTTCTTGATTCGGAACACCTTGATGACAATGTTTCCGTTTTCAGGAAGCGGAGAGATGTCAACGTCGGGTCCAAGCACCTTGGCAGGCTGCAACTGATTCAGTTCGGTGAGACTGTCAATCAGAATCATGTCCTCGGTTTCCACAACGCCGAGTCCATTGAGGCGGAATGCTTGGAAGATCAGATTGAGCGCTTCGCTCTTGAGCATCTTGCGATCACTGACGATGGTGATCTTGATCGGTGTCAGTGCGGTCTGCTTCGGGATCACCACCTTCCCGGTCCACAGTGAGATGGTGTCGATGAGTGTCTTGATTTCCTGGTCACGGAATTGCAGTCCAACCAGTTCGTCAGTGACGGGCGCCTTACGTCCCGATCCAGGTCCGCGGTCCGGTGTGGTTGCAGGCGTCGATTCCGCAGCGACCGGTGGAGTGGCTGGCTCGACCTCGGGCGCCTCTTCCGGCGGCAGTTCCATCGGCTGATTCATCCCGTCGCCACCGTTGCTTGCGGGCTCCTGCGGCGAATCTTGGAACGCAGCGGTTGCCGCACGCCCCACTGGTGACGCAAGCAGGGCAATGAGCAGTGCAAGGGAGGTGGTGTGTCGGGTCTGCAAATGTGTTCTCCAAGCGTTGTTCCAAGGTGCTCGGTACCGAGCCATCTGGACGGGGACCAGTCCAAGCTCATTGGAGCCAGCACATGGTCTTGTAGGGTCTATCGGCTGTGTGGGTCGGTTGACTAAGAAACGCCAGTCCCCAATGGCGGATTGCTGGCAAGCCCCGGTTTCTGAGTGGTTCAGGGAGTTAATACTGCCGGTACTGTTGGGTACCCCCCCGCACTGCGCCCCTGCCGCCGGTGTCCCCGTTAGCGGGTGAGGTCCTCAAGGCGCTGGACCAACCACTGCTCTTCCGCCTCCAGGCGCTGGCGAGTGGCATCGTTCAGGTCGGGGCGCCCGCGAGCAGCCGCCACCTGGGCCAGCGCGGTTCGAGCGGGTTCCATCTCCATCCGTGCAACCGCCACTTGGGTGGTTGCGGTGGGAATGGGCGGCACTGCGGACGTGGAATTCAAGACGGGTGCTGTTTCGGCGGCTCCGGTCGCCCCACTTGCCCCGGTAGCGCCACCAGCCCCGGTAGCGCCACCAGCTCCGGTAGCCCCACCTGCGCCAGCGGCCCCACCCGCGCCAGCGGCTCCACTCGCTCCGGTAGAGCCACCCGCTCCCGCAGCGGCTCCGTTCGCCCCAGTTCCGCTTGGGATGCCACCGGCTCCAGCGCCCGCCACCGCACCGGCCGCGCCGGGTGGCGTGGCAGATTTGGTGACCATGGTTCCTGCTGGGCTCGCTCCGCTTTGGGTTCCAACCCCGCCAGCGCCCGTGGTTGGTTCGACCGTCACGCCGGACGGCGTACTGGCGTTCGTCAGCGGCTTGAAGTTCGCCTCGTTCATCTTCTGACCAACCGCTACTTCGTACTCCTTGCCCTTGTGCCGGATCTTCACCATCCACGGCGAGATGATCTCGAGCAGGGTGATTCCCTCCGCGTCCTTGCCGATTTCAACGGTGCGAGCACCTTCAAGGTAGACGGTGCTGCCGAGCATGCCGACCACTTTTGGGCCGGTGTATTCGGTTGGCGCTTGTGGCGGCGGCGGTGGTGGGGACGGCGGTGGCGGTGGCGGTGGTGGCGGAATCTTGCGCTTCCAGTCCTGCGGCGCGAAGAACAACGAGCGTCCCAAAAAGCGAGACTCATACGTCCCCTGCGTCGTCTCATGTTGCGCAAGCAGCGGCGTAGTGACATCAACCGCGTCTATCGATGCCGAAGGACGAAACACATCAAGCAGCAGCGGGGCAGAGTGTTGCACCAACACTACGGCGCCAGCACTCGCGCACAACACCGTGGCTACCAACATTCCTGACCAACGAATTCCAGATGGAAGTTGAAATTGCAGATTCATCGTGCGGATCTCCCAGTACCGGCGATCACCCATGTCTCAATGATTGCCTGCACCGTGACTTTGCGATTCTGGTCATTTTTCTGCAGCCGCAGCGAAGTGATTCCATCGATCATTGGGTGTGACTCCAAGTCTGCGATGAACTTCGGCAACTCATCCGCAGTTGTCTCAAATTTCACTTCTGCCTGCAGGCGATCAATCGATGAGCCAAGCAGCGCAGCGTCACCGTCCTTTACGCGCTGTCCGGTCCGCGCTTCGTAGCTGTAGCCCGCCACCTTGTGCTTGCGGGCAACTTCGTCAATCGCACGCGCAAGTTCTTCACGACCAACCGCTGCTGGGCCAGGGGGAACCACCGGACCAAACGTTGCCACCGATCGGCGCAGGTCGGCGCTCACCGTACTGTTGCGCTTGGCGCCGCGATCCAACGCCGCTTCAATGCGCTCGCTTTCGGAAGCCCAGCCGCGCGCGTATGACCACAGCAGTTCATCAATCGCAAACCACGCAATGACCACCAGCACGGCAATAACCAGCCACTGTTGCCGGCGCGGAAGCGCGTCGTAGCGCATGCGGAGATCAGCAGCTTGATTCCGGAACGAACGGCGCTTCTTGGCACGCGCTGGTGCTGGAATGCTGCTCTCGAGGTTGGCGGGAAGATTGGTCATAGTTGCACTGGAGCGTTCGATTTCATTCGTGCTTGCATCGTTCGAGCAGAAGGTCGAACTCGGTCTTCAGACGAGTCTTGACTGCATCGTCAAGATCGGCGCGCTGTCTGGCGCGTGAGACCTTCACAAGGGCCTCGCGCGCTTCTTCGCGACTCATACGCTTGATTTCATTCTCACTTAAGACTGGTGGTGGGGGCTCCACTTCGCTGCTTCCGCCAATGTTGCCGCGGGTGGCCAGTCCACCGCGCGCTGTGCCTGCAGCGCGTGCGCCACGGGCGGCGGCTTTGCTGTCTGCGCCTGCAGCAGCAGTGGCGCCTGCATCGCTGGTAGTGGCATCAGCGGGTTCAGTATTCGCCGCCGCTGCTTTGGTGGCATCCGTAGTTGCTGCACCCGCGGCACCGCTGCCGGTGGTGGTCGACGGCGTGAATGGCGTTCCGGCGGATGACTTCCCTCGCCCCGAACCGCGCACCTGACGACCGCTGTCTTTGCCTGTCTTTGCATCCCCGTCGGCAGGATCAGTTCCCGAAGCCGCTGCGACCGTACCGCCGGACCGTGCTGCTTCCTCCGGCGCGGCGCCAGAGTTCGTATCGGCGGATGCACCGGTTGACCGTGCTGTCGAACTCGGCGTGGTAGTTGTCCGCGCATCCAGTCCCGACGCAACCGCGTCAACATCTTCTGGCGGCGGTCCGTAGCGACGGACTCGCATCGAGGTACGTGCAAAGTCTTGTGCTTCGGGAAAAGCCACTGTGTAGGTTGGACGTACTGCAGTCGCGTTGATCGCAAACTCCTGATAGCCGCGTGTGTCGGGCGCTTCAGAATTGCGCAACACTTGTTCAAACGCGCCGCTTTCGCGCAACTGCTTCTCCATCTGCAACATGATCTCGGTGCCCTGTAGCCCGCCCGCCGCGCGAGCCTTGCCACGTACCGTGACCGCTTGGCCCTTGGCCGACTGCGCAACATTGATGAATTCCACCTCAATGCCGTCAGGTGCGCTGCAGGCAATGTCTGAAAGCGTCTTCGTCATGGACGCACCTTGGCGACCCAGCACTCGATACATAGCCTGCTTCTTGCGATCGAGCTCCTCGGCCTTGACGTATCCCTCAAGATCCGGCAATTTCCAGCGCAGAAGCAGTAAGCGCGCTCCCTCTACAGCCAGGGGCGCCAAGGCAAGCGTCAAGATGCCCACCAGCATGATGCGACGCGCAGTGCGTGGCTCGGAGATGCGATTGATCAACGCACCCAGTCGGTCCGGACGCGCGCTCAAGTCAGTCCATTGCAGTCGGGTCAATGGCATGGCTGGCCCGCTTGCTGCAAGCGCGATACCAACCGCTAGGCCATGAGTGCGCCACCACTGCGGGTCCGAAGACTCGTCGCAATCACGCACTAATGTTGAGAGCTTTCCGAGGTCTGCATCGGCACAACCGAATCCACCAGACAGCGCGCCGCGGGCCGCTTGCACGGTCCGTTCAATGGTGTTTGGAATTTCTGCACCGGGCACACCAGCATGCACGCACGCTTCACCGACTGCTTGCGCTACCTCGGCGATCTCAATGTCTTCGCCGTTACCACCAGCGCGGATCACGCGTGCGAGTAGGCCGCGGGTGGTTGGAACGCACACCGAAAGCACGCCGTTCGCTGAATCAACCCACAGCAATGGAACATCAGCCACCGAAGCGATGGCGGCGAGGCCGGCGATCGCTGGTGCAAAGGAAACCATCGGTCCTTCGTTGAGTCCGTGTGGCATGTCTGCGCGGTTGGCATCTTCTGGCCACTCAGCAACCAGCCCAGTCCGAATGCCTTCACCGCGCTCGCGTGGGAGCAATGCCGACGCAACGCGCCAATCAGAAGTTCGGCCTTGCACAAATGCGCTGGCATTCAGTTGCAGTGCGCCCTCAAGGCGCGCTTCATCGGCGGGCGGCAGTTGCACCGCCCGAACGATGACGTCAGCACCAGGAAGTGCAACGATGGCACGCGCGGCACGTTGTGTCTCAATCCACTTGCCCACGCGCTCATCGTCGGTACCAAAGTGTTGTGCAGCCAACATGCTGACCGCTCCATCGCTGGTGCGCAGTGATGTCAGCTCGAATCCATCGCGCGTGGCGCGGATCACTGCCACCACGCGGGGATCGCGCGTGAGGGCGGGGACTACGGGCTTCTTTGGTGATTTCTTCATTCGTACTTCACTGCTCGCGGTAGGAGATGATCTTGGCGGGGAGCTGAGACTTATCAACGACCGCCTCGATTTCAACTTCGGCACCAGTCGATGCGGCTCGGCCGCGGCTCGTCACGGTATACACGCTGCTGGTGACATCAAATTGCGTGGCAAGTTGAGTAAGAACCGTGGGATTAATGCCAGACATGTCGGAAAGGTCAGCGAGGCTGGTAATGCCTTCTGGTTTGGAGCGTCGGCGAGCGATGATGGCATCCGCCACGCGCGGATCAATCTCCAGTACTTCCTTGAGTACCGAGTCTGGCACGGTGTTGATATTCATCCGCCCGGGGACGGGCTTGGAGAAGTCATCAGCGGTGGTTTCGCGTAAGACTGCTCGCAATTGCTCATTGGTCAGGTCCGCGACAGCGGAGGTGCCGCCCGTACCGCCGCTTGATCGACCACTACTGGAACGTCCGCTCGAACCGCCGGAACCAGTGGAACCTCGGGCGCTATTGCTATCGCCGGTCGAACTCACGCTCATGCGGGCGCCGCCACTGCTGGCGCCTCCACTGCTGGCGCCTCCACTGCTGGCGCCGCCACTTTTTCCGCCAGTTCCACCACTCTTGCCGCCAGTGCCGCCGCTCGATCCGCCCCCGGTACTCCCAGTACCTCCGGTACCGCCGGTACCGCCCGTGCCGCCCGAAGCGAGCTGACTCAGTGGCGTGGCAATCAGCGCCTCGGGCTTGGCATTGGGCTGGTTGCCATACGTTGTCAACGCCTTGGCTTGTTCGGCATCAATTCCCAGTCGCTTGGTGAGCGATTCCGGATCGGCGCCCTTCAGTGGCAATTTATCTTCGCCACTCAGCGACATGGGGCTCTGCACCGACGTGGCAGTCAGGAACTTTGACCAACCACCGTCGAGTTTCCCATCCGGTTTGTCATTCGGAAAGCTCTTGTTTCCATCATTCTCGTTGGCATCCAGGCGACCATTGAGATTCCAGTCCTCGCCGCGGACGTACAGCGGCCATGCGCCGGCCACCAACTCCAATTCAGCAAAGCTGCGGAAGTTTCCATTGCGCGGTGTGTAGCCAAGCGTGCGATTGGAGTAATAGTCGCTCTCCGCGCCAAGGCCTTGGACGTCGTCATCCGCATCGCGCCAGTCGATGATCGCGTCGACCACATCGGGCGTCATGTTCGGAATATTGGTGAGTTGCATGCTGGTAGCCACGTTGATGTTGAGTTTGGCACCCTCATCAAGCGGACCAGCCCATTCAAGGCCGTCAAGAAAATGTCGGATATCCCAACTGCCGGTGGCGGTCGTTCCGGTGGCGTGCTCTTCCATGTCACGCACCACTGCCATCGGATCATCGGGGTCGGCGTTCTCGAGGTGAAACTCCATGATCGCCACCATTTGCTCCATACCGGCGCGCGCAGCCCAGCGCGCTTGCACACGCGCGAGCGTCTCGCGCCCAACCACCGCTTGGCGGAACGTGACGATTTGCGTGGCAGAAACCAATACCGCCGCCACGGCCACAGCCCACACCACCACCACCACCACGCTGCCGCGGTGAGCCGCGCGTTGCGATATTGGTGCGTGCGTCGTTGTGCAGCGGTTACGGGTTGTTGCAAACATCATCATTGCTGACCTCCGCGACCGCCGCCACCGCCACCACCGCCGCCGCCGCCACCACCACCTGGACGTCCACTGCCCGTGCCTGTTCCGCCCCGGCCACCACCGCCACCCATGCCTTGGCCGCCGCGCCCACCGCCACCCATGCCTTGGCCGCCGCGACCGCCGCCACCCATGCCTTGACCACCACCCGGGCCACGTCCGCCGATCGCTGGCATGCCACCAGCTCCACCAACGGGTGTCAGCGTTCCGGCACCACCGGCACCGCCGGCACCAGCACTGACGGCGCCGCCGGTACCACCAGCACCACCGCCCGCTCCGGCCACAGCTTCTGTAGCAGACATTTCGGTCGGCGGTTGTTCTTCCTCTGGCTCCGGGTCTGGCTTCGGCGCAATCAGTCGATCAATGGCAACCACTGTGCGCAGATCAACATCGGGGGTGAGGTTCACGCTGTCGGCACCAACGGGGATGCCCGTGGCTGTGACGGTGATCCGTACGAGCTTTGGCACTCCATCAACATCCGAGTCCCATTCGGTGCGCCAGCCGCCATCGCCATCGCTTGCTTCCACCAGGAACCCAACAACGCCATCGGCAATTGGCTCGGCGAGTCCACCGCCATCGGGGCGTTCATCGGGAGCCATATCACGTCGGCGCCACAAGGCTGAGCCGAGTTCATCATCCTCAACGCGATAATGTGTTTCGTATTCGCGGCCTTCGCCTTGGTAATCGATGGGGTGAAGCGGACGCAGCGAAATGTTGAACATCAATAGATCGCTTCGCTCATGTCCACCGGTACGCGAACTGGCTTCGCGCGTAGTCAGCAGGAACCGTGTGTCAAAGAGGTCGTCAGTGCGAATGAGCGCAGCAATATCGCGGCGCAGTGCTTCAATGGACATGCTGGCACGCTGAAACGCTTCCACCCGCTCGCGCGCGATGTTGCGCGTCTTACTGAGTTGCGCTAACGCAAAGGTGACTGCCATCAACACCATCGCCGCAATCGTTCCGGCGACTACCAGTTCGATCAGCGTGAACCCAAGCTGTGAATGGCGCTTATTTCTGCGCTTCATAGCGTGCCTCACGATCAATCGGTGTTTCCGGTGTTCGAACCGGATCTTCCGTGTTCTCCGGACGGGGCGCCAGCAACGTGTCCACTCGATATTCCAAGTTGCGATCGTCGCGCGCAATGGCCATCACCGAATACGGATCGCCAAGTCCATGCTTCTGAATATCAAGTTGCCACTGCCACTTGTCGAACGGCGCATCAAACGCACCATCCGATGCGCGCGACAGTTGCCACTCCACCACGCCAACCGCAAGTACTTCATTTAGCAAGCCGTCCAAGAGTTGCGCGGCTACAAGTTCGCGTTCCGAGCGCTGCTGCATCGCCAGCGACCGTTCGGCGATCGAAATCACCGCTGCGAGGCCGATGCCAAGAATGACGCCGCCGATGATGACATCAATGAGCGCCCAACCGCTACGCACAGTGTGCAAACGACGCACTGATGACGGGGGCTGCATCACCATGGCTCAAAGTCCCGTCCCGCGCGGCTGAGGTCGATCGGCTCACGCGCGAACGGCGCGGGCTTGTCGGCATCAACACGTACGACGCTTGGTGATCCTTGCGGCAGTGCGACGGTGGAGTCAACACCCATTCCAACAATGCGAATTGCAATCTTGGGGCGCTCGCCGCCGGGGATACTGGCGATGGTCCATTCGGCTGGATCAACACGTTGATCGTTGTTCTGAATCTCTACAAGTTCCACGCCCATTGGAAGGCTGACCGGGGCTGCAAAGCGATCCGGTCGCCATGCAGGAAGTGCCTCCGGATCAGCCGGATCACTATCCATTACCAGTAAATGAATGCGGCCATCATTGCCGTCACGCCACAGTGCCACTTGTTGTGCACTGAGTGACTGTCGATATGCAAAGAGCCGCAAGAGTTCGGCAACCTGATCGACCGCGTTGTCCGCTTCTTGCCGAGCAGTTCCAGTGAATTTTGGCACGATGGCGGCTGCTGCAATCCCCAAGACCACTACTACCACGATCAACTCGATGAGCGTGAATGCGCGTCGCGCAGCGACGGGGTGTGCAGAGTGGATGGTGCGTGCGTGGGGCATGAAAGTAGGCACGCTTACGCGTGTCAGTTGCGCTTGTCGCCCGCTACAACATCCGCACCTTCGCCTTCGCCGCCCGCTTGGCTATCGGCGCCAAAGCTGTAGACGTCAAAGTCCAGGTTGATTTCGCCGGGGATACGGATCTGGTACGGGCTGTTCCAGGGGTCCATGATTTGGTTCTTGTTGAGCAGTGCGCCGTCGCCTTCGGTGAGTTCCACCAGCTCAAAGTCGCTGGGAAGGGTGCTCATTCCTTTGGCGGTCATGTACATGCGCACTTGGTTGGAAATGGTTTCAGCATCGGCCCGCGCCGTCTTGGCTTTGGTAAATCCAATCCATTGCGAGACGCGTGGCACCACCAACGCGGCCAAGATGGCCATGATGGTGACGGCAACGATCAACTCGACCAGCGAGAAGGCTCGGTGTGCGTGGCGGGCAGGGCGGCGTAGGCGGTCGGTTCGCATGGGTTTCAATGAGTTCGTGTCAGGGGTAGAGGAGAGGCTCACGGCTGCGTGTTGTACGCATTGAACGCACGAGACGGTCCCATCTGACATCGTCCATCCCGGTGAATCTGAGTAAAGTCCAATAACTATTTTTGTTAGCCGCCGAGGGCTTTTTGCATTTCCATCAACGGGAGCAAGATGCCCGCCAGGACAAACGCGGCAATCATCGCCATCAGCACCATCAGGACGGGCGGCAACAGCTTGGTGAACAGTTTCAGGGAGGTGTTTACTTGGCGGTCAAATGCGGTGGCTGCGTGCAGGAGCATCGGTTCGAGCCGTCCGGACCGTTCGCCGATATTCACAATCTGCACCAGTAGTGGCGGAAAAAACCCGCACTTCTCCAGGGGTTCCGCCAGCGACTGTCCGGTGGTGACTTTTTCCTGCACTCCGTCGATGGCGTCCATCAGCACGGTGTTGCCGAGCGTGTCGCGCACGATGTTCAAGGCGCTCAGAATCGGCAGACCTGCGGAAACCAACGTTCCCAGCGTGCGCGTGAAGCGCGCGACCGCAATATCTCTCACCAGGTTCCCCACGATCGGGGTCTTCAAGAGCAGCAGGTCGATCTTGCGCCGGTTTCTGGGGCCTTCCATCCAGCGGCGGAATCCAACCACTCCTGCCACGGTCAGAAACAAGACCAGCCACCACCACGCATACATAAAGTCTGCAAAGCCCATCAGCACCTTGGTGGGGAAGGGCAGTGTCACGCCCGGCTGGCCGATGATGGGAGCCATCAATCGTGGCAACAGGAACGTCACCGCAATGATGATGCTTACGCCAATCATGCATGCCACGATCAGCGGATAAATAGTTGCACCAACCAATTCGCGGCGCAGTTCCACGGAACGGTCCAGAAGATCGGCAAGCTGGTGCATGACTTCACTCATGCGTCCGGAGGCATCGGATGCGCGCACCATGCCGATGATCATGTCATCGAAGGGCAAACCATATTCTTCCATCGCTTCATGCAGCGGACGACCAGACTCCACGCGTTCGATGATGAAATCCAGGATCACCGGTTGCGCCTTGCCACTGGCTTGGCGGCGCACGGTCTTGAGCGCATTGAGAAGTGGAAGTCCCGCTTCAATAGCGGTGGCGAGTTCGCGAATGATGTTGGCAAGCTCGGTGCGCTTCAGGGTTGGTCGGCCAGAACCAGTACGGAACAGCCCTTTGACATAGGCAAGCGGATCGGTCCCCAAAGTTTCCGCGCCGCCCTGTGCAGTGCGCTGCGGCAATGGTTTCTGGATGACTTCAGTCTCGGTAGCCACAAGCTGCATTGGCAACAATCCTTGCCCTTGCAGCAGTCGCATAGCGTTCGCGCGATCCGTAGCCATGATCACGCCAGTTGCGATCGCGCCTCCGCTGTCCATGGATTGATGTCGATAGGAAGGCATGAGTGGGTGGTGCTGACGCGTTAGGCGTCGTCAATGTCCTGCGTGGCGCGGAGCACTTCATCGATCGTGGTAAGCCCGGCAGCGGCCTTCGCCATGCCGTCAAACCGCATCGGTTGGAAATCAGTACCAACCATGCCACGCAGATCAAGGGCAGGTTTGTTCTTACTGATTCCTTCGCGGAGTCGGGCGTTGATGCGCGCAATCTCATAGAAGCCCATTCGCCCGCGGAAACCAGAGCCGTTGCACTTTTCGCAGCCCTTGCCAACCGCAACGCCGTTGACGAAGAGGTCACGTTCTTCAGGGGAGATACGAGCCGCTGTCTCTTCCGTCATCGGCATGCGCACGGTGCATTCGCGGCACAGTCTGCGCCCCAGGCGTTGCGCGAGCAATCCTTCGAGCACGCTGGCGATCAGGAACGGCTCCGCGCCCATATCTACCAGTCGTCCCACCGATGAGATGGAATCGTTGGTGTGCAACGTTGAGAAGAGCAAGTGACCCGTGAGTGCCGAACGGATGGCAATGTCCACGGTTTCGTTGTCACGCACTTCGCCCACGAAGATCACGTCGGGGTCTTGGCGCAGGATGGCGCGCAAGCCAGTCGCAAAGGTCAGTCCACGCTTTGGGTTCACCGGGATCTGATTGATGCCATTGAGTTCGTACTCAACAGGATCTTCGATGGTGATGATCTTCTTGCGCGGGTCGTACAACTTGTTCAGGCACGCGTACAGCGTGGTGGTCTTGCCACTTCCGGTTGGTCCGGTGACCAGCACCATGCCGTGCGGCTTCTGAATCATGCGATCCATGATTTCACGCATTTGGTCGCGCATGCCCAGGCTGATCAAGTCGAGCGGCAGCGAACTCTTATCCAAAATACGCATGACCACGCTCTCACCGTAGACGGTGGGAACGGTACTCACGCGGATATCAACCTTGCGGCCTTCAAAGCGCAGCGTGATGTGGCCATCCTGTGGCACATAGCGCTCGGCGATGTTCATGTTGGCCATGATCTTCACGCGGCCAAGCAGCGCCGGCTGCAAGTGTTTGGGCGGCGATGGCTGTTCGATGAGCACGCCGTCGATGCGATACTTGACCTTGAGTTCCGTTTCAAACGGCTCAATGTGGATGTCGGAAGTCCGATTCTGAATCGCCTCAAGAATGATCAGGTTGACCAGGTTGATGAGCGTTGGCTGCTCGGCCATCCGGTGCACATCATCAGCCTCAATGGCATCAAGGTTGTGATCAACCTCGCCGCCGCCAACGCCGCTGTCTTCAGCCAGGCTCTCGGCCATGCGTGCAGCGGTGGTTCCATACACGGCACGCATCAATTCGCTGAACAGACCGCCATCAAGGCCAATACGTGAAACCGGCATGCGCGCATGCGCTGCAGTTTCATCAACCGCAGCGATGTCGAGCGGGTCGATCATCGCCACGAACAGTTTGCCGCGTTCAACGCGCAGCGGCACCACCCGCAGGCGCACGGCTACATCCGGTGGAATGCGCGCAGACGCGTCGTCAGTTGATTCAGGAACAGCCTCGGCCCATTCAATGCCGAACAACTTGCATCGGTCGCGGAGCGATGCATCGCCGCCAATCGATGCGAATGCCGCGGCATCAAGGCCGGCGGCTGGAAGTGGAATGCCTTGCACGTCGTGATCCATCGAAACTCGATTCACTCTGGTTTGGCTGACGGTGGTTCATCCTGACCCTTGCCGCCAGAGCGCTTGGTGTCGCCCGTGGCGCGTTGGTCGCGCCGCTTCACATTCTCGCCAGCGTTCATGGCTTCCGAATCAATACCCACTTTGGCTGCGCCACGACCCTTTTTGACAGGCGCATCCGGGTCTTCCTTGCGATTCTCCGCGGACTCCACCTTCACGCCGCCTGGAAGTTCAGCCTTCTGCTCATCGCTCAGAATTGCCAGCAAGCGATCGCGGAACGGCGCGCCCATGGTCTCGCGTTCAACGCGAGCCTTCACCACCGGATCAGTGGAGTTGGCTCCTTGTGGCGTATTGGGAGCGCTGCCCGAGGCGCCCGACTTGCGATCAGCTGCCGCTTGTACTCGCTTGCGCGGGGCCTTCGGTTGATCGACGCGCACTGCTTCGTAGATCTTCATGTTGGCATCGCGGCATGCCGTACCGAACTCCGACATGAGTGCATCAATCTGCGAGGTTTGCTCAGGACTGAGTGATGGCAGCGCGTAGGCCTGCTGCATCAGGATCATCACCGGGTGCGGTCGGAACACGTCCGGGTACCCAGCTTCGAGCGCGCGCGTGCGGAACTCGTCGCCGCGATCGCCGAGAGCTGCTGCGAGCGATTCGATGCCAGCATCATTGGCGGAACGCACGCCAATGCGAACCACCATGACTTTGTCCTGAATGTCAGCACCACGGTCATAGTTCATAGAGGTCATGGCGTCAGACAATTCACGATCCAACATGGCGATGCTGGTCATGCGGGTCACCAACGCTTCGTCAAGCATCAGTTCATACGCGGCGAGTGGTTGCTTGACAGCCTCTTGCTCGGCTGGAGTCAGTTGCATGCGCGTCAGCACTGCAAAGAGATCCACGCTCTCGCCGGAAAGGTCGCCGTCCGGGAGCAAGCGCTCGCGACGCAGTGCACGTTCGAAACTGGGCCAACGCTCAAGCTGCTGCGGTCCCAGCTGGCTCTTGAGATCGGACATGAACTTCTCCAGCATCTGCGTCTTTTCGGTGCGCCACGAATTGAGCGGCGCCATGATCTTCTCAAGGACTGCATCGCCACCATTTGACTTGGCAATTTTCCCCGCGTCCTCGGATGCCACTTTCATGCGATCCTTGAGTGCTTCAACTCCGGTGTTGAAGTTGGACATGTAATCCTGAAGCAGTGCTTCCACGACCGGTCGTTGCCACTCTTCAAGACCCAGTGCACTGGTCATCAGCGTCACATCGCGCTGCATGATGTCGGGCTGGAATGCTTGCGCAAATCCGCCGCGACCGCCGAACTGTGCGGATGCCGGCGATGTGGTAACCCCGGCAAGGGTCAGCATGGCGATGGCTGCAAACAGCGCGCGAAGCCGAGGTGCGATGTGGTCAAGACGGGTGATGCGGGATGGTGTGCGTGGCATGATCTTGTCTCCGGGAAGTCAGGAGGAGGAATTGTCGCAGGAAGCGTGGATCGTGGCGGGTGAGGAACGCGCGAGTCGGCGGGTGAGGAACGCACGAGTCGTTGACGTATCGCATGTCATCGGCGCGGACTGCGGAAGTCCTCACAGGACTTTTGCACTTTGCGACTGATAACCAATAACGGACGCTCCCACCCACGTTCAGGCGAAGTGCGCCGACCGTGTTTCACCCCGTTGCTGCTGGCTGCAGGTTGTTCAGGCCCCGGAGACGGTTCGTTGCTCAATGCGTTTTTCAGAAACGGTCACCACGATGCGCTGCACAAAGATCCCGGGCGTGTCCACGTCATCGGGATCGATGTCACCGAGCGCCACCAATTCTTCCACTTCAGCGATGGTAATAGCGCCGCAGGTGGCGGCCATGGGGTTGAAGTTGCGGGCGGTCTTTCGATACACCAAATTTCCTGCCGGGTCAGCTTTCCACGCCTTGACCAATGACAGATCGGTGCGAATGCCGCGCTCGAGCACGTATTCGGCGCCATCAAATTCCATGTGTGGCTTGCCGTCAGCAACCACCGTTCCCACGCCAGTCTTGGTGTAGAAGCCCGCGATCCCTGCGCCACCGGCGCGCATGCGTTCCGCCAGGGTTCCTTGCGGCGTGAACTCCAACTGCAGCTCGCCGCTCATGTATTGCCGCTCAAACTCAGCGTTCTCGCCCACATAGCTGGAGATCATCTTGCGAATCTGCCGGGTCTGCAGCAAGAGCCCAAGGCCCCAGTCATCAACGCCGGCATTATTGGAGACGCAGGTCAACTCGCGGGCACCGGAATCCCGGAGCGCCATGATGAGTTGCTCCGGAATGCCGCACAGGCCGAATCCGCCCACGGCAACACTCATGCCGTCCTGAACGATGCCTGCAAGCGCGCTCGCCGGTGACTCATAGACCTTACTCGCTGCCATGTATCAGATCTCCTGCGTTTCACGCGTTGTGGTGCAGAAGTGTAACCCCGGCGCGGCTAGGCTTGCGGCTGCCGTGAACCGCCGATCGACACTGTCCCTGATTGCCTTGCTCCTGGTGCTATCGGCCATGCCCGACACCATGGCGGCGCCGGTCTTGAAGGAACTGTTTGTCGATCGCTACGGCGCAACCGTCAAGGAAGCGCAGGTATTCATGGCGATCAACCTGCTTGGCGCGGTCGCTGCGGTGCCGCTGCTCCTGTGGTGGCGCCGTCGTGCGGACCCGGTGCGGATGCTTGTCATCGCTTCGCTGGCCGACGCAGTGCTCTTGGGGCTCCTGTCGGCTCCCATTGGACTGTGGTCCTCGCTCGCCGTGCGCGCAGCGGAGGGCATCACCGATGTAGTGGTGTTCGCTTCGCTCTTTGACTTAGTTCGGCGTAATTCTGGACCGCATGCCGCGCGTGGCCTTGGCCTTGCATCCACGCCGCTCCTGCTTGGCCTTGGACTCGGTGCCGTCGCCGGTGGATTGGCAGCGCAGCGCGTTGCTGGCGTGAGTGACGATGCGGCTTCGGGGTCGGATGTGGCGCTTGCTGTCTTTGGGGTGTCCGCGCTGGCCAGCGTATTGGTGGCCATTGGCGCGCTGGTCTTTCGACGTTGGCTCGGCGGGATCGCAGCCGTTGAGCCGGAGACTGGGCCGTTGGTTGCCAGCGGCGCTTCTCATGCCGGCCGAGTTCCCTTGGGGCGTCTTGACGATCGCCCTCGGCCGTTGCTGTGGAGTTGCGTGATGGCATTCTTCGACCGCGCCACTGGCGGCCTGATTACCACCACACTTCCGTTGGTCTTGGCTGGATTTCTTGGTTACAGCAAGGGTCAACGGGGCTGGTTGATTGGGCTTCCGCTGTTGTTGATGGCGGTATGTACGGGACCAGCCGGGGCGCTGTGTGACCGTGTTGGCAGTCTGCGCGTACGTATCGCAGCCGGCGTGGTGTACGCACTGGCGTTTGCGATGATTCCGTTTGCTGCGTCAAATCAAGCCGCCATGGCGGTGACGATGTTTGCCGTTGGAATCAGTGCCGGCGCGCTGTTCTCAAGTTCACTGGCGATCGCCGCCGAAAGCGGAGGATCAACGGTTGCCCTTGGTTCATTCCGAGCAGCGGGCGACGTTGGTTTTTTTGCAGGAACCACGCTGTCGATCGTCTTGGCGAGCGCCATCGGTAATGAAGCAGCGCCGGGGTACGCCGACTACGCATCCGTCATCGTCTTGTTTGCAGTGGCGCATGCGGTGAGCACGGCATTGATCGCTGGTACGGCAGTGTTGGCGTCGCGTCGTGGCGCGCGAACAAATTCAGCGCAATGAGCGAGTTCGAGTGTTCGGCCAGCGAGGTTGTAACTCAGTTGATCGCAACTACCGGGGATGGGTGACCGTTACCTGAACGACCACCTTCGCATGCGCCTTCGAGGGTCATGCGAATCTTTGCCAATGCCTGGTTCTGAATCTGCCGAACGCGCTCCTTGGTCAGCCCAATGAGGTTGCCCACTTGCGCCAGTGTTGGTGAGCGTCCTTGGTCAAGACCTTGGAATGCGAAGCGGTGCATGACTACTTCCCGTTCGATCTCGGTGAGATCAGCGCGGTTTGATTCAACAATGTCACGGACTTCCGCAGCATCTTGCCGTTCCGATGCGGCGCGGATGGATGCAACGCCGTCGCCTTGTTCAAGCGCTGGATCAAACTCTACAGGGAAGCGCTGCTTGTGCTTGGAAACCTTAATTCCATGACGGCTAAATGCTTTGAGAATCGAGCGGCACGCGTAGGTACTGAACTTGAATCCTCTGCCGCAATCGAACTTGTCTACCGACCGCATCAGCGCCATGTTGCCTTCGCCGATCAGGTCTGCATATTCGCCTTCACCAAGGCGAACACGCTTTGCCATAGCTAAGACCAGCGCCAAATTAGTTTCCGCAATTTGTTCGCGGTAGGCAGTGGCTGTGCTGTTCCAACGGAGGAGTTCCCGTGCTTGTTCTGCTCCTGGAGCGCGACCACGCAAGGCCTTCTGGATCCGACTCATGCGGTAGCGCGCATAATTGAACTGCATGAAGATCACGCGCTCTTGCGCAGCGGTGAGCACTACGCCGTCATGTCGACGCGGCGAAGTAGTGCCGATGTCGTCCATCATGGGCCGGTACCAGGTCACGGTGGGACGAGGAACAATCGGCGCTTTGGTATAGATGCGCTGTTCCGCACCGGCTTTGTGGAAGTCCGGGTGATCCATGAAATCGATTTCGTCGGAGAGCAATTCGGTGAGGAGTGCTGCATCGACTCGGGAGCGTTGCGCCTTTGTTGGCTTGGCGGGCTTAGTCAACTTCGGCTCCACGCGCGCCACAGGGGCGAGCGGGATGCGAGTTGCAATCGGGCTTGGAGTGGAACCAGAGCCACCGCCGGTCACTTGACCGCGTCGTCGTCGGGTGCGTGCCTGGGGAAGGCGACCTTCTCCATCGATGATGCTGTGGGGTAGTGTGGTCATGGGGTTGTTGGCGACTGTGTGGGGTTTCGCCGCTTCTCTTACGAAAGAGTTCGCATAGTGTTCAGCGCGGATTCAATAAAATTTGAAACCTAATGCGGACGTCGGACCGCGGACTGGGGGTAACCCAATGGCCGAGTGCTGGTTCAGATTCCGTTACACCTTGAGATGCCCCGCGGCGCTCGCGGGTTCGGGATTGTGGCAAGCGAACCGTGAAAATGCAGCCAAGGCGCTCAAAATGAGCGCCTTGGCTGTTATTATAAGACGTTTAGGCGGATGAGGGAGTTGCTTACTCCGCGGTTCCGCTCGACATGTCGTAGACCCAGGCGTCGCTGGGGCGCTTGAAGTCCAAGACTTCGCCCTTGTTGAAGAACAGGGAAAGCTCGCGAATAGCCGCTTCTGGGCTGTCGGAGCCGTGGATCAGGTTGAAACTGTTGGAGACCCCAAAGTCGCCACGGATGGTTCCGCCGGCAGCCTTGGACCCGAAGGTGGCGCCCATGAGGTTTCGGCAGATGGCCACCGCGCCGTTGCCGCGGATGGCAAGCACCAGCACCGGGCTGGAGGTCATGAACTTGACCAGTCCAGGATAGAACGGTCGCGCCGCGTGATCCTTGTAGTGCTCAGCGGCCAGTTCCGGGCTGATCTGCGTGAGTTTGGCACCGACGATTTGCAGGCCCTTCTCTTCGAAGCGGCTGATGATGCGACCCATGAGACCGCGTTGGACGGCATCTGGCTTAAGAATGATCAGGCTTGTTTCCATGTTGTTCTCCGTAAGTTGTGGGGCGGCAAGGATAGCAAAAAACCGAGTCCGGCAGGGCATTCAGCCGATCCTGCTACCGTACCCGCCCTTCGCCGCCAAACGACGAAGCATGACGCGGCCCGTGATCCAGGACGTTGGGCACGGGAAGCATTGATCCGCGAACGCACGTAAAGGAGCCCGAAATGGCAGGCAAGGAAGCCGTTGCAGTGGCTGAACCGAAGAAGAAGTCCGCCACGCCCAAGGTGGATGCGGAGTCCATGGCCACTCGGCAGCGGGACATTTCGGTCAGTGAATTCTTTGCAAAGAACCGTCACTTGCTTGGGTTTGACAACCCGCGCAAGGCGATGCTGACCACCATCAAGGAAGCGGTCGACAACTCGCTTGATGCCTGCGAAGAAGCAGAGATCTTGCCAGAGATCGCGGTGATCATTGAGGACCTTGAGCCCACGCGTCCCGCATCGGCCAAGAGTTCGCGCTACCGCGTGACGGTGGTTGACAATGGACCGGGCATTGTTCGCAAGCAGGTCGAGAACATCTTTGGGCGCCTGCTCTATGGATCGAAGTTCCACCGCTTGAAAATGAGCCGCGGCCAGCAGGGCATCGGTATCAGCGCCGCGGGCATGTATGGGCTGATCACCACTGGTCGGCCGATGGCAATCTTCACCAAGCCGAAGGCTGGTCAACCGACCCACCACATCGAATTGGCGATGAACACCAAGACCAACCGCGCTGAAGTGACCTTTGACAAAGAGGTCAAGGACTTTCCACCAGATCGCCTTCGCAAGTTGAGTGCGGGAACACGCGCGTTGGCTGAGCAGAGTGGGTTCCTCACGGCAACCGAGTTTCCAACCGGCACGTCCGTCAGTATTGAGCTTGACGGCAAGTACCAGCGCGGGCGTGGTTCGGTGGACGAATTTCTGGAACTCACCGCTATCGCTAACCCGCACGCACGCATCGTCTTTGTGCCGCCGACACGGGTGACTGAAGATGATGAACCGGATGTGCTGACGGCAGCCGAAGCAAGCGCCGCTGCTGTTGCCAAGGTCACTACCGAGACCAACGGAGTGATTGTCTTTCCGCGTGGCGTTCATGAATTGCCGCGGGAAACCAAGGAAATCCAACCGCACCCGAAAGGGATCGAGTTGGGAATCCTGCTGCAGATGCTCAAGGATTACGAGGCCACTGAGAAGGGCGGCACGCTCTTTAAGTTCCTTCAGGATTGCTTCTGCCGCGTGAGTGCGTCCACCGCCAGCGGTATGTGTGAAGCCATCGGGCTGACCAGCCGCACCAAAGTGGCCGACGTTGGTCCGCCACAAGCAGAGAAACTCTTCAAAGTGTTTCAGGAGTCGAAACTGGCTCCACCGCCCACGGATTGTCTGGCGCCAATTGGTGTTCGGCAATTGCTGGCCGGAATGCTCAAAGGGGTGCGCGCTGAGTTCTACGCGGCATCGAGCCGTGAGGCAGATGTCTACCGTGGTCGGCCTTTCCAGATTGAGGCGGCCATTGCATTCGGTGGCGAGTTGCCTGGCGACGAAACGGCGCGCGTCATTCGCTTTGCCAATCGCGTGCCGCTGCTCTTTCAGCAGAGTGCCTGCTCCAGTTTCAAGGCCGTCAGTGAGACGGGCTGGAAGAACTACAACCTGTCACAACCGCGTGGCGGAATTCCGGTTGGTCCGCTGGTGATCATGATTCACATGGCTTCGGTATGGGTGCCGTTCACAAGCGAGAGCAAGGAAGCCATTGCGGACTATGACGAAATTCGCAAGGAGATGAAATTGGCGCTGATGGAGTGCGGGCGAAAGCTGGGCACCTATCTGCGCAAGCGCCAGCGCATGCGCCGCGAGGGTCTGCGTCGTGATGTGTTTGAGCGCTACATCGGTGAGATCGCCAAGGCAGTGCATGCCATCATGGGCGCTGATCCCAAGGCGATTTATGACGCATTGTTGGAGCAAGCCAATGCACGCACCGCAGCCGCCGATCAAGTGCTTGACGAAGACGGCAGGGTCATCAAGGATGAAGAACCATCCGGACCGGACGATGATGGCGTGCTGATTGTGCACGAGGCGATTGCTCCGGCGGTTGCGCAGCTTTCCTCCACACCGTTTGCGCCACTGGACTTTGGCAACGGCAATAAAAAGCAGACGCGCCAGGCTGGCGCAACCACCAAGGGTGCGACTCGTCAGCCCACGAGCAAGGGAGACGCTCCGTCCCGAAGCAAGGGCAAGTCCAAACCAGCTTCCGCACCGAGCCCCAAGCGAACTGCGAAGCAGGCTCCCGAATCAGCAGCCCGAGCAGAACTGCGTGCGCGTGCAGCCAAGGCGGCAAGCCGTAAGCCCGGCAGCAGTAAGCCGAGTAATGACGACGCGCGTCTCTTCTGATCATTCTGATCATTCTGATCATCACTGATCATCACTGATCATCCAATATCGAGTTAGGAACGACACCATGGCAAAGCAGAAGACACCCAGCGCGCCCGCTCGCACCAAGAAGGAGCGCGACGCCGCTACCGAGAAGAAGATTGTGACGCTCGCCACCGATGTGGCGAAACGTTCGCTGGCAGGGAATGAGCCGACGGTTCGCGTTCCCACGCGCACCAAGAGCAACACGCTCTGGAATAAGAAAAAGGGCATCCTGCAAATGGGCCCCGCTGCGCAAGAGCGCGGCCTGTTCAACTTGAGTCAGGCGAAGAGTTTCATGCAGACCATGCTGCACTCATCAAGTATCAAGGACTTGATTGCAGCAGAGAAGACGCTCAGTTTGCGTGGAATGTTCTATAAGGGTCTGCATACGGTGGCTGGCACAAAGGAGAAGACCTTCGCTGACCAGGATGAGTCGGACGGCATCTTGGAAGACCTTGAAGTGTCGCTTGCGGCGCTGCGTGAAGAATTGCACATCTTTGCCAAGAAGGCAGGCACGATGGTGGGCAATATCACCATCATCGACTCGGGCGATGAGATCGACTGCCGACGCATGGGGTCAGGCGGCTATGCCATCCCATCGATCGTGGAACCGGACGTGATCAAGTTCAAGAAGTGTGACGCCAAGTTCGTTCTGCATGTTGAAAAAAACACCGTTTGGAGTCGCTTCAACGAGGATCGCTTCTGGGAGAAGCACAATTGCATCTTGACCGAAGGCGGTGGTCAGCCACCGCGCGGAGTGCGCCGCTTGTTGCGTCGACTGAATGAAGAACTTGGGCTGCCGGTGTATTGCTTGCTTGACTGCGACCCATGGGGGCACTACATCTACAGCGTGATCAAGCAGGGCAGTATTTCCTTGGCATTCGAAAGTGAGCGCTTGGCGATTCCTGATGTCAAGTACTTGGGCATTCGCGCGAGTGATTACCGTACCTGCGGCCTCAGTGATGATGTGCAGATTGCGCTGAATGACACCGATATCAAGCGTGCCAAGGAAATTGCCGCGTACCCGTGGTTTCAAGGTCACAAGGGTTGGCAGCGCGAAATCGATGGGATGCTCAACAACGGCTTCAAGATGGAAGTGGAGTCCTTGATTACCAAGGACATCTCCTACGTCACCGAAACGTATGTGCCGCAACGACTCAAGGCGAAGGACTGGTTGGACTGAGCGCAGGTGTCGCGCAATCAGCGCGGCGCTGGTACGTCGGACACGGTCTCGGCGAGTGGCAGGGTGATGCGAAAGCGTGCCCCATCGCCATTGCTTGCAGCGAGCGCTTCGATACTCCCGCCGTGCGCCTCAACGATGCGCCGCGCGGTGGCCAGGCCGAGTCCATTGCCGCCCGGCTTGGTGGTGTGATAGGGCTCAAACGCGTGCTGGCGCATCTCCGGGGTCAATCCTGGGCCAGTGTCTTCCACCTCAATGGCAGCACAGCGGGGGTTCTCGCTCCGACTTTCGGATGGATCGGCGTGCACCGAAAGTTTCAGTGTCCGGGCGCGGTCTTCCGGCAGGTCTTGCATGGCCTGCACGGAGTTCAGGAGCAAATTGAGCAGCGCTTGCTTTAGTAGCGAAGGGTCGGCGTCAACAATCACTGGATGCCGGTCCATATCGACGACGAATCGGACGCCCGCTTGCTCCGCTTGCGGCATGAAGAAGTCGCTGATTTGGGTAACGGCATCGCGAAGATCGCAGTGCCGCCGATCAAGTTGCATTCGGCCCGCGTAACGCAGGAAGTCAGTGAGAATGTCGCGCAGGCGTGCGGCTTCGCGCGCCAGGGTGTCCACGCGACGCGACATGCTGGCGCGATCGGTTTCATCAAGTGGCGAGTCCAGGATTTCCTCGCGCAGCAGTTGTGCGTTTAAGACCACGGTGGAGAGTGGATTCTTGATTTCGTGCGCAAGTCCGCGGGTCATGGATGCAATCTCGGCATTACGCGCGCTCTCCGCGGCGGCACGTTCGGCGTGCCGCACTTGCGTTCGTTGCACACGCATCATCCGGTAGGGAATCCACCAGGCGAGCGCCACGATGCAGAGTGCGCTACCGAGTGCCAAGGCGATGACGGCCCATCCGGGAAGCGATGCGGCGGCGGTAGGGGCGATGGTGCCAGTGGCATGCGTATCAACAAGAACGCCCGACACGCGCAGGTGTCGGGCAGGGAATAGTCCCGCACAAAGCAGGGGTCTCAACAGTTCAATATGCATCAGGCGCGCCGCGTTGAGCGACGAATCATGTGCTGCTGCCAGCGGCTGGGACGCGAGTCAGCGAACGGGCCTTGGTGGCGGCCCATCCCTTGGCACCCTCAGTCGCGGAATAGACGACCATTTCAGCGTCATTCAGGGTGCGGAATCCCCCCTCCTGATCGATGACGGAGAAGTGAACAAAGATGTCCTGGCCTTGAGGTCCAACGATAAATCCGAATCCCTTTCGGGGATCGAACCATTTCACTTGGCCTTCTACGTTTTCGAGAGTGGTGTTGGACATGGGTTGCTCGCTCTATCTGGGTGACTTTCCTACTGATGAACACGCAGGAAGATGCGGTTGTGTGATCCGCTGGCCCCAAACAATCCGAGACCGGGCGAATTATGCTCCGGTTTTCGGACTTATGCAAGTCTGAACAATCAATACTTTGGGGTTTCGGGCGTGCATTTTTGGATCGAATAACTCAGCGGTTGTAGTGGCTTATGAACAAAGGGTTTACGATGGGACGCGCGGGTTAGTTCGCAAGCCTTGCGCAAAAAATACCGAGGCCATCTGGTGTCGATGGCCTCGGTTCATGAGTACTGGAATCGCCGTCAGGTGTTACTGCTGAGCTGGTGCGCCTTCGCGGTCGCGGCGTCCGCCGTCACGTCCGCCATCGCGGCCACCGTCACGTCCGCCGTCACGTCCGCCGTCACGTCCGCCGTCACGTCCGCCACGGTCTCCGCCGCCGCCGCCATCGCGACGACCACGGTCTCCACCACCTTCGCCACCACCACCGCCGCCGGCTGGTGCCTCAAGGAGGGCCTTGCGGCTCAGCTTGATGCGCCCGCTGTCGTCAACGTTGATGACCTTGACCTTGACGACATCGCCGATCTTGACGACCTCGGTGGCGTGCTTCACGAACCCGTGCGCGAGTTCCGACACGTGGCACATGCCGTCGGTTCCGGGGACGAGTTCGATGAAGCAACCGAAGTCCTTGATCGAGATGACCTTGCCGTCGTAGATCGAGCCAAGCTTGATCTCCGCACCGAGCGCCTCGACTTCGGCACGCGCCTGGGCGGCCTTCTCGCTGTCGGCGCATGCGATGAACACGGTTCCATCTTCTTCGACGTCGATCTGGGCGCCCGTGCGCTCCTGGATACCGCGGATCATCTTGCCGCCTGGTCCAATCAACTTGCCGATCTTCTCGGGGTCGATCTTGACGGTGATGATGCGCGGTGCGAACTTGGAGATGTCGCCGCGTGGTTCAGCAATGACAGCTTCCATCTGTCCGATGATGTCGATGCGTCCCTTGCGGGCGATCTCAAAGATCGTGGTGATTTCTTCGATGGAGAGACCACGAGCCTTCAGGTCAAGCTGAATGCCGGTGATGCCCTCGCGGGTGCCGCTGACCTTGAAGTCCATCTCGCCGAAGAAGTCTTCTTCGCCGATGATGTCGATCACGTGGCCAACCTTGCCCTCAGAAGAGGTGAAGCGACCAACACTGATGCCAGCACAGGTGGCCTTGATAGGCACGCCTGCATCCATCAGCGCCAAGCAGCCGCCGCAGACACTGGCCATCGAGCTTGAGCCGTTCGACTCAGTGATCTCGCTGATCAGGCGCACGGTGTACGGGAATTCCACCGGATCTGGCAGAATCGCACGAAGGCTGCGCTCTGCGAGTGCTCCGTGACCCTGCTCGCGACGACCCGGACCCATGATGCGGCCAGCTTCGCCGGTGCAGAATGGAGGGAAGTTGTAGTGCAGGTAGAACTTCTTCGCGTACTCAGGCATCAAGCCGTCGACGATTTGCTCGTCCTTGATGGTGCCGAGTGTGCAGGTCACAATGCTCTGCGTCTCGCCGCGTTGGAAGAAGGCGCTGCCGTGGGTGCGCGGGAGGACAGAAACCTCCATATCGAGCTTGCGGATCTGATCCTTGGTGCGACCGTCCGGACGGATGCCGTGGTTGGAGACGAGGTCGTGGGTGACCTTCTTCTCCATGATGCGCATGGCTTCCTTGGCTTCCTTGGCGCGCTTGTCAGCGGTCTGCCAAGTACTGAAGGAGATTTCGCCGGTTGGCATCGCAAAGAATGTGTCGAGCACATACTTCTTGACTTCGTCCACCTTGGCGTTGCGCTCCTTCTTGCCGTTGATCTTGCGCGCTTCCTTCATGGAGTCGTATGCCTTCTCCTTGACGAGCTTCATGACTTCGTCCGATGGGAGAACGGGCGTGCCCATCGAGTGCGCTGGTGCGTCGCTCTTGGTACGCAGTTCTTCGATCAGAGCCAGGATTGGCTTGATGCCGTGCTCAAGACCGAAGGCGATTGCCTCCAGCATGGTCTTCTCGTCGACTTCGGCAGCGCCGACTTCGATCATGTTGATGCCGTCCTTATGACCGGAGAGCACCAAGTCGATGTCGCTGTAATCAAGCTGCGCGACGGTTGGGTTGATGATGAAGGTTGAGCCCTGTTCAGTGATGACGCGGCCGACGCGCACGGTGGCGATCGGGCCCTGGAATGGGGCGTCGGTCAGGCTGAGTGCGGCGCTGGCGCCGGTGCAGGCGAGCACGTCGCTGTCGTTCTGCGTGTCGTGACTGAGCACGATGCACTGCAGCTGAATCTCGTCAATGAAGCCATCTGGAAAGAGCGGACGGATCGGGCGATCCATCATTCGCATGGTCAGGACTTCCTTCTCGCTTGGGGCGCCTTCGCGCTTCTTGAAGCCGCCTGGGTACTTACCGGCCGCAGAAGTGCGCTCGCGGTAATCACAGGTGAGTGGGAAGAAATCGATGCCAGCGCGCGGGTTGGCGCGGACGGCGGTGCACAGGACGACGGTATCGCCGTAACTGGCGACCACTGCTCCGTGGGCGAGCTTGGCAACTTTGCCGGTTTCGAATCGCAGCGTACGGCCGCCGATTTCACGTTCAACGATGACATGCTTCTTGGTACTAGACATTGGTTTCATTCCTCTTTCTAAAGTGATGCTCTAACGCGTTTAATAATTTTGGACGGGGTGTCTCAGGGCGCAAATGGACGACAGCCACCCGCCTTCAGGACAGGAGCCACGGCGCAGTAAAGACTTCGTTTTGTGAAGGCTGCGCGATGCCAACTGCCGCAGTGCGGCGGTGCGGCTGCGAGCCTTACTTGCGAAGACCGAGACGCTTGATGAGGGTCTGGTACCGATCGCGGTCAGTGCGCGCGAGGTAGGTGAGCAGACGGTTACGGCGACCAACCATGAACAACAGACCGCGACGGCCGTGGTGGTCCTTGGGGTTTGCCTTGAAGTGGTCCTGCAGCGTGGTGATTCGCTCGCTGAGGATGGCCACTTGGACTTCCGGAGATCCGGTGTCAGTAGCGTGGGTGCGGTTGACGCTGATGACAGCGGCTTTTTTCGTTGCGGAGATCGACATTGCTTCTGGCTTTCCTTGCTTGAATTGAGCCGCGTAGTGTAGTGAATCCGCCGTTTAACTCAAGCCGGGGGAGCGATGACCGTTATCGGGACAGACGAAACCGCCGTATCCTTCATTCCATCATGGCAGACGCCCCTTCCGCCGCCCCAACAGGACTTCACGGGGCGATCGCCCAATTCATCGCCGAAAGCGCCAAGATCGAGCAAGGCGGTGGTCCGTCGGGCATCGAACGGCAGCATCGGCATGGTCGATTGACGGC
>JBDKKN010000207.1:0-2904 GCA_039796075.1 Planctomycetota bacterium
CGTGGCCGGACGGCCGGCTGACCGCGCCACCATGCGCATGCGGTGCTCCTGAGCCGGGCGTGCCTGGAACGGTGGGCATGGCGGGCGGCGCAGTCTGCACCAGCACCATTTGCTGGTAAATCCCGCTTGATTCCATCAATTCCGTGTGCGTGCCCATTTCAGTGATGCGGCCGTCTTTCAGTACCACAATACGGTCCGCATGCATGATGGTGGAGAGGCGATGCGCAATCACAAAGCTGGTGCGGCCGCGCATGAGTGCTTGCAGTGCCTCTTGAATCGCGCGTTCGCTTTCGGTGTCAAGATTGGACGTTGCTTCGTCAAGGATCAGGATGCGTGGATCGGCAAGAAGTGCGCGTGCGATGGCGATGCGTTGCCGTTGACCACCAGATAGTCGAACTCCACGTTCGCCGATGGCGGTTTCGTAACCCTCGGGCATGGCTTCGATGAATCCGTTTGCATTGGCCGCGTTGGCAGCCCAGAGCACGCGTTCCATTGGCGCACCGGGATCGGCGTAGCGAATGTTGTCTGCAACGGTGCCATCAAAGAGGAAGACGTCCTGTTCAACGATGCCGAGGATCTTGCGGAATGACGACAGTTCAATATCACTCAGATCGCGACCATCAAGGGTGATGGTTCCGGAGGTTGGCTCAAAGAAGCGCGCGATCAGGTTGCATAGGGTGGTCTTACCAGCGCCGCTGGCGCCGACAAAGGCAGTCATCTCGCCGGGGCGCGTGGTGAAGGTGATGTCAGCCAGTACATCTGTCTCGCGGTTGGGGTAGCGGTATCCGACCCCGCGCAACGTCACGGCGCCAGCAACATGGGCGCGGTCCAGGCGCAGGGCACCGGCGCGGTCCGGCATTTCCGGGCTTTCCTGCAGGAAATCAAGGGTTCGGTCCAGACCGGCCAAGTGGGTCTGCAGTCCGGTGGCGCTCTGTGCAAGACTTTCCAAAGGAGCCAAGAGCATCACCAAGTAGGTGAGGAACATGATGAGTTCGCCAGTAGTGATGCGGCCAGCCAGCACCTGCGCGCCGCCGTACCAAAGCAGTCCAGCGCTGGCGACAGGAATCAGGAGTTGCCATGCAACTTCAACGGTTCGGCTCCACCACCAGGTGAGCATTTCTTGGCGAGCCAAGAGGTCAAGCGCGGTGCCGTGACGGATGCCTTCAAACTTTGGGCGTGCAAATCCGCGCACTACTCGAATGCCGCTGAATGCTTCACTTGCGGTTGAGTCAACTTCGCCGACTTGTTGGCGAATGTCTCTGAACAGTGGACGCAGTCGTCCGATCCATGTTCGGTGCGTCAGCATGACGGCTGGGAAGAGCAGCAGTGCGCCCAAGAGCAGTCGCCAGTCCGTGAGGGCAAGAATGGTGAGGATGCCGGTGAGTTGGATCACCGATCGCCACGGGTTATAAATCAGCGCAAACACCAGTTCCGCTAACCCGCCGGCATCTTCACGAATGATCGCGCCGACGCCGCCTGCCCGCAGACCTTGCACACGGTGCAGGGGCAGGCGCATGGCGTGATCGAATGCGCGGCGCCGCATGGCAGTCTGCAAGACCTTCACGGTCCGCGTGGTTTGATAGCGACCGAGCACGGAGAGCCCGGTGGCGATGGCGCTCACGGTGACCACGGTTCCGGCGAGCCATGCCAGCAGCATCTGCGGCGTTTCCGCGAAGCCCCCGAGCATGTGTGCCCAGTTGCCGGTCAGTGGTTGACCGCCCAAGACATTGTCGATCACCACCTTGGTTGCGGCGGGCGGCACTAGGCCGCAGACGGTGGCAACGGTGAGGGTGACCAGCGAGAATCCGATGCGTCGGCGGTAGGGATGCGCCAGACCAAGGAACGCGCGGAACAGCGCGGGGAACGATCGGGTGCGGCGTCGGCTCTTTTCCTGGCCATGCCATGTGACCGTGATGTTCTCCCGCTTCGCCTTGGTTCGGGCGGCTTCGAAGCGCTCTAAGTACTGACTGAAGCGCGTTCGGCTTGATGGCTGCGTGCGGGGCATGCCTGAAGTCTAGGGGGTTACCCGGCTAGACTCGCCCAGATGCAGAAGCCTATGACTACGTTTGGCATTGTTTCGCTCGTATGTGCACTGTCGGTGGCGCCGATTTCGTGGCAAGATGCCGCGCCGGTAGCGCCGGCTGCCCCAAGCGCGCCGGCGAAGCAGAACCCGGCTGGGAGCAAGGCCCCCAAAGCCCAGGACGGAACCAAGTCCGGGAGTGCCAACGGCACTGGCTCGGGTGGGAAGGCGGCCAAGGAGCCCAAGAAGATTCGGCCAGCTGGCGTGTGGTACGGCGTGGAGAAGGCGCCTGAGAAGAAGGTGGGAGCCATTCGCATTGCTGCGTACAACGTGGAGAACCTCTTTGATGCCGTTGATGACCCCACCTTGCAGGGTGAATACGACGACATCAAGATGGCCACCAAGGCAACGCGTGTGCAAGCGATTGCTGACGAGATCAAGCGGCTCGATGCCGACATTCTGTGCATTGAGGAAGTGGAAAGTCTTGCAGCGTTGACGTGGTTCCGCGATACGTACTTGAAGGACATGGGCTACACGCACGCGTACAGCGAAGAGGTTGGCTACTACCGCGGCGTGGAACAGGCGTGCTTGAGTCGTTTCCCCATTAAGGCGCACGCCACGTTCGTGACTGAGGATCTGACGGACATGGACGCGCTGCGCGACGGCGAAGGATGGGCTGGCAAGAAGCCGGATCAGGCACAGAAGTTTCAACGATCGCCGCTGAAGGTGGAGATCGATGTCAACGGGTGGTCGGTGATCCTTTATTCCGTGCATTTCAAGGCTGGCGGCAAGGAATTTGACTACCAGCGTGAAAGTGAAGCGCTGCAGACCATTGAGTTTGTCAAGCAGGACCTTGCGGCGAACCCCGCGGCAAACGTGGCGGT
>JBDKKN010000208.1:0-8551 GCA_039796075.1 Planctomycetota bacterium
GGTGCCAACCGGACGAACAGATTCGCCCGAGGCTAAGCGGAACCTTGTGGAGCGCAGCCGTCCGCGTCCGAGGGTCCCGCGCGCAACGGAGGGGGCGGTCAACGACTCAACTCACTTCAACCGCGCCCCGAAAATAGGGACAGTGGTGAACGGCACCTATCTACAACCCCGCAGCCGCCAGCGCGCGTTTACCCACGTGTTGCATGATCGCAAGCACGCCGATCAGAATCACGAAGCCGATGGCAATCGCAAACAGACCTTGCTTCTCCATCAATTCCTTGAGGTCCTTCGCCCCCGTTGCCGAGCCCTGCGCTCCCACCCACACGGCAATGAAGGTGCGCGGCAACATCCCCGCGATCGATCCAATGATCATCGGTACAAAGCGAACCCCTGATGCTGCCAACACCAAGTTGGTGAATGCAAAAGGCGAGTTCGGCGGGAATCGCAGCAGGGCAACGAGCCCCATCGTCCGCCATGTGTTGGCTTCCACAAGCGATGAACGAACGACGCGCCAGCGTGGGTGTTCGTCGATACGTCGCACAATGGCATCGCCAGTCAACAGGCGCGAGAGTCCGTAGCCCAGCACCGCGCCGCCAACGTAACCACCTACTGAAATCGGAACACCGACTGCAGTTCCAAAGACCCAACCCATCAAGACCGCTTGTGCATACGTGGGCAGGAAACCAAAGCCAGCGCAGACTGCAAATGCACCAGCTGCAATCCATGGACCGCTGCCGTGATGTTCATGCAGCCAATCGGTAATTTCCGCCAGTTTTGCAAACAGCAAAATGCTGAATGCCAGCGGCAAAGTGAACCATGCGAGTGCAAGGGCGGCGGTCGCAATGATGCGAATGTCACGCGTGGGAGGAACAGAACTCACGGTGCCGCAAGCTGCCCTTCAGCTGGTTTTTCTGACATTTGGCCGGGCGTGTTGGGGTCGCGTGATCCTTCGGCCGGTGCTCCGCCCATCGGATCTCCTGGTACTGGGCGCACGGGACCAAGTTCACCAAGCCGCATGCGCACCTGCCCGAAGAAGTGATCCGCTTCCTTCCAGAAGTGCGCCGGTACCGCCCAGTCCGGTGAAGAGAACGTGACCGTGGTGGGCGATTGCGCGGAGACCACTGCGGAGAATCGCCATTGCAGCTCCTCGCGTTGCGGAGCAAGACCCGGCTCTACTAAGTCGCGGCGCAGGTCGCGATAGACCGTCACGCGTTGCGCAGCGTCATCGACCTTCAACTTGTTCTCAACAACAATCCAATCGGGATAACGCGGCGCGCGTGAGGCTTGCACCACGGCCACCCAGACGTCGTCGCGCGGGTAGTCATCAAATTGACACGCCTGCGAGTGACCGCACCCAGTCAGTGCAACCACGGTGAGCAGCGCGAAACATACACGCGCGTAGCGATTGGCAAGCAGTGCGAACGCGGCGCGGATGGGTCGAACGGAATCAGTGCGTGGTTCAGGCATCAGGGATCTCGGCGTTGACATGCACCGTCTGGACATCGTCATGCTCTTCGAGCACTGCCACAAGCTTTGCTACGCGCGCTGCGGTTGCCGCGTCAAGCTCCACCATGGAAACGGGAATGTACGAGAAGTTGGCGCTCTCCACGGCAATGCCCGCGGCGTCAAGCGCATCACGAACCTTGGCAAGATCGGCGACCCCACAGGTGACCTGCCAGCCCTCCTCGCCGCTCAATACGTCCTCTGCGCCCGCCGAAAGCACCACATCGAACAACTTCTCCTCGGTGGTTGCCTCGGCAGAAACCAACACGACGCCCTTGTGGGAAAAACTGTAAGTCACGCTGCCTTGAACACCCAAGTTTCCGCCATTCTTGTCAAACATGATCCGCATCTCCGGCGCGGTCTTGTTGACGTTGGCCACTAAACAGTCAACGATCACCGCCACGCCACCCGGTCCGTAGCCCTCGTAACGCACGGCCTCGTATTGGTCCGCGGCATCACTTCCGGCACCCTTCTTGACCGCCTTTTCAATGGTGTCGCGCGGCATGTTGGCCGCCTTCGCTGAATCGATCGCAATACGAAGGCTTGAATTGAATTTCGGGTCAGCACCGCCAAGGCGCGCCGCGACGATCACTGCACGTGAGCACTTTGACCAAATCTTGCCGCGCTTTGCATCGACGGCCGCCTTGCGATGCTTAATGTTCTTCCAGACGCTATGCCCTGCCATGATCGTTACTGCTTCCTGAGTTCGGGGGGTTTAGTGGGAGTGGTCGCGGGAGTGGTCGCGACTTCCGGCTCGACGCCTTTGGCCACGGCTTCGATTTTACCGCGTGCCCGGGCTGCCACCTGCCCGTCATGCGCGTTGTAGTACCGCGCCGCGTCGATCGCTCCCAGACCAAACTGCTTGCGAAACATGACCCGCAGAAGTTCAATGGTCTGCTCAGGGGCGAGGCCGCCTTCGGCGACTCGGACCGCTTCCGCCCACGCCTGTCGCGCGCCCTCGTGGTCACCCGCCCGCCACCGAGCGTCACCGAGATGGTCGTACTTCACGCCACTTAGCGCCTTGCCCTGGCTCGCTACCGATCGTTCCAGCAGCGAAATCGCCCCGGGAACACCGTCGACGTCCACGAGCCGGCCCTGCAGGTAGCGAAGCCAACCGATCGAGTCGAGCGTTCCAGAGTCGGTTGGGCGTAGCCGCACGGCCTGTTCAAGCAACTGCTCCGTTCGCACGTCCGCTAGACCGCGCTCCAGGCGTGCGAAACCTAAATTGTTGAGAAGAGCGCCGTCGGCAGGATCAACAGCCAACCCCGCTTCCAACACCAACTCCGCACCAGCACTATCACCGAGCAAGGAGAGGATTCCACTGAGCACATCCGTCTCCGATCCTGGTCGATCAGAATTACCAAAGGGATGGTGGCCCAATCCGCGCAGTCGGCCCGCGAGCGCCAACGACTCCCCTGCTCGGCCACCAACGATCGCATCGCATGCCACCGCGGCGCGAGCTAAGAGTGCTATCTCTTCCTCACTCCGCTTGGACGGATCCTCAAGACATGCGCGCAGAAACTCACCGGCCGCACGTGGCTGCTGTTGTGACAACAAGAAATCTGCACACGCGCGCCACGACTCTGATGAATACTGAAACGTGTCCAGCGCTGCCGCCTCCGCCGCAATCATCGCCACCGCATCTGCAGCGCTTTGAGAATCCATGGTGGGATCGGAAGCAGCGCCGAGGGCTTCGAAGGCAAAGAATTCCAGCGCTGCGCGAGGGTCTGTGAAGATGGCATCGCGAGCGATGCGCCGCATGATCTGCGCGCGTCCCGGGGTCTTTGCCGGAAGCCGCCGCGCAATATCAAGGGCTGCCGCACGCATGGAAGTTGGTGGCGGATAGGCGCTCTCGTAGAACCGGCCGAGGGCATCGACCGATGATTCCGGGCTACCAAACTGCTGTTCGTTGTCGGCCTCTTCAAGCGATCGGCGTGGTCCTGCCGGCAACGATTCGATACGAACCCGTGCGGCAGCGGCAGCATCAGCGCTTCGACCAGTGGCGCGCAGCAAGAGCTCTCGCCACGGTAGCGCTAAGGTGTCTTGTGGATCGAACGCCAGGCGCGCATCAACGCGCGCCAACGCATCCGCTGCACGACCGCCACTTGCTACCTGCATGATTGCCGGTTGCCATAGCAATGGATCGTTGGGACTACGCGCTAGCTGGAGCGTCAGCCACTCCGCGGCAGCGCGTGGACCTTCGGTGCGTGGCAAGAGACCGAGCAACAGCGCCTGTGCGGCGGCGTCGTCTGGGTCGATGGATTGCGCCAGTAGCAGTTCAGCAACAGCGCTGCCTGCATCACCGCGCGCCAAGGCGCCCTCGGCGCGCGCACGCGCTGACCCTTCGGCGGCACGTCCATCGACAAGCGCATGCGCATCAGCAAGTGAACGACGCAATCCGGCGGGCATTCGAGTCATTGACGCTGCAAGCAATTCGGCCCGCGCGAGCGATTGCTCGGCTTCCGTCGTTGCCCCGGTCTCCGCAAACGCGCACGCGAGCGATGCATGCCAACTGGCGTCGACATCAAGGTCAATGGATGCCGAGGCGGCCGCACGCGCCACCAACGCTGGATCGCTAGCTGAAACTGCGGCGAGCAACATGGCCTCCAGTGGAGCGCGCGAAGGGTTTCGGTCAGCCACGCCGTCAGCGCGTCGCCATGCCGCACCCGGACTACGGACGGTGGCAAGCACTCCGGCGGCGATCGACTCGCGAATACTGTCGGCGGGCAACGCATCAATCGCTACTCGCAAGGTGCGCAAATCACTGCTCGCTCGTACCAAGGCTCGACAGGCGTCCCGTAGGCACTCCGGATACGCGCGTACTGCGGCGTGCGCAAGGACTGGCGCATCGCTATCGCCGATTCGGCGGAATGCTGCTTCTAGGGTTGCTTGATCGACTGCCCCGTCTGCGATTGCAGAGTCCAATTCTGCAGCACCAGCATCGGCGTCACCCGCCGCCACCATGAGTCGTGCGATCCGCGCGTGCGCTTCGGGCGTGATTTCACCAGCGCGTGATCCGATCGGCACCGCAGCGATCGCTGCCAACGCCAGGGTTTCCCGGGCGCGGGGATCACCGCCGAGCGATGTCAGAAGCCATGCTGCAAGCGCGGTACGTTCCGCATCACGCCACGGACCATCGTCCATGACGACGCCGAGCGTTGCACGCGCACCATTACTGTCCCCCGCCAGCAACTGTGCATACGCCGCAAGCGCAACAGTGCGCGGATGCGGAGTCAGTTCAACGCTGCGCGCGAGTAACGCAAAGGCAACGTCCGGTCGATGCGCACGCAGTGCCGCCTCACCTGATTCAAGGGCGAGTTGCGCAGCCGCACGCGATGCTGCATCAATGCCATCGCCGCGCTGCTCCGCAACGCTCTCGGCGGGAACAGCAAGCGCCACGGCTGCCACTTCAAGACCAGCTTCATCGAAACCAAGTCGAAACAAGCTGCGCGCAAGTGCCGCACCGACCGCCGCACGGCCCGCGTCGGAAATTGGCGTAAATCCTTCAACCCGCAAACGAATCCACGCTGCCCCCAAGAGCGCTGCAGTGCGCGAAGGCTGTCCGGCATCGAAGGCAGCAACTCCAACTGAAATCAGTGCTTGTAAATCGTTAGGGTCCTGCGCCAATACCGCTTCCCATTCCGCCTTGGCACGTGGCAAGTCACCAGCGGCGCCAGCGATGCGGGCACGTGTTGCTCGGAGCGCGGTGGAACTTGGGTCGAGCCGCAGTGCGGCGTCAATGTCATCAGCCGCACGTACGTACTGACCGTCCATCGCGCGTTGCTTGCCGCGCACATAGCGGCGCAGTGCTTCGGACTCGGTGGCACTTCCGGGAGTTGGCCCGGCCACCGCTGCCACTGCAACCGGCTTGGGCTCTGTGATTTCGCGAAGCACAGCAACCAGCGTCATCGGTGGTCGCTGCAGTAGCGCTACGCGCGACGGCGGAATTCCTGGCGGCGGGACGAGTGCGGATGGTGGTGATTGTGCCGCTGGTGCAGATAGCGCCGGCGCTGATGGCTCTTGCGCTGATGGCACGAGCACCAATGACGCAACTACCGAGGCCACCGTTGCAGCGTCCGCATATGCCCTGCCGACAAGCGCACACGGCGCCACCGCGAGCACCACCCACGCGTGCGTGAGCACACGGAGTCGGCGCGATCGGCGGGCGACGGCCGATGGACGCATCGGGCTTACTTCTTTTTCGCCACGGCCTTAGATCCAGCCTTGGCCACTACCTTGAGGACTGATTTCGCTGGCGCCTTCAGCGCTGGCTTGGCAATCGGCTTGACTGCACCCTTGACTGGCGCGGCGCCCTTGACCGGCGCTGCGCCCTTGACCGGCGGCTTGACCGCTGACTTTCCAGCGACGGGCTTGCCAACAACCGGCTTGCTGCCGACCTTTGCAGAGTCGCGCGCTTCCTTCGCCTTGAGAGCGAGTTTTTCACGACGCATTTCCTCACGTCGAGCAGCACGCTCAGCCATCAGCGCAACACGCTCAGCGGCAAGTTGTGCTTCCACCAACGCCTTGGCCGATGCGCGCGCCTCTTCAACCGGCTTGGGCGGTGCCAACTCCGATGGCTTGCTGGAAGTCTTTGGAAGTTTCGGCGGATTCGTCTCCCACATGTGATCGACCGCAGCAACCAGTGCGCCGTGCGCCTCGCGCGCCTCTTCGGCCTTCACGTGGCGAGTCACCCAATTGGCAGCATCATTCAGACCCATTCCCGATGGGAATACGCCAGCTTGCACCAGCAACTGCAAGCCAAACTCTTCGAGCGGCACGGAATGGAAGTCCACACCGACCAGTAGCACGCGATTGGCTACAAACGGCACCATGCCGGGCAGCGTGTCCATGTAACTGACCGCATCCTTCTTCATGAGCGTGCGCAGGCGCTCCAACGACACTTTGTGTTCGCGACGGAAGATGCCGTTCATCGCCTCGCGTAAGCGCGAGACACGATCGTGGGCGCGCCAATGCTTATGACCAATCACGTCAATGATGTCACTGACCAGGCTGACGCGCATGTCGTTCCAGTCAATGAATGCTGACTTGAGTCGCTTGAGCGCAGCGGTCGCATCCGCGGACGGTGCTTGCCAGAGCAGGTACGAGTGAACAAAGAGGTCCACGAGATCCATTCCAGCAGGCTCACACGTGGTGCGTAGCGCGTTGCCGGCACTGGCGTGCTTCTTCAGGAATGTCGCGAGCTTCGCGGCGTTTGGGGCTTCAATCTTTACTGTCATAGCTTCCTCAGTTATCCATTTTTTCAGAAAGTTCTTGCTGTCCTTGATCACCATCATGGTCGCCATCAAGCTCGCCACCTGCGGCGCGCATCGCGGCTTCAACTTCTGCGGCACGCTTGAGTGACTCATCAAGCACAAAGCGTAATTTCGGCGCGTGCCGAATACGTGACTCTTTCAGCACCGTCCGCCGCAAATGCGAAGCGGCATGATTGAGCGCCTGAATATTGAGCGACCCAAACTCTGCAGGGAGCACCGAGACGCGCACCGATGCCTCCTCAAGGTCCGCCGCCATATCCACGCCAAGCACCGTCACCAAACCACGCATTCGCGGATCGGCGATACCACGCAAGATCTCCATTTGGACGATCCGCTGGATCAGGCTCGCCATTTGCGCGCCCTTGTGGCCAGGCGCGCGCGGGGCGCCTGAGTGATGTGAATGCTCGTCACGATTCATGAATGTTTCAATCCTTACGACCGCTCATCGCACCGAGACTGCGCTGCACCTTGACAGTGCGGTAGCACTCCAAGACGTCGCCGACCTTGATGTCGTTGTAGCCATCGATCTTCATGCCGCACTCGTTGCCAGAACGAACTTCCTTGGCGTCGTCCTTGAAGCGCTTGAGCTGCTCCAGACGTCGATCCTTCTCGATGACGATGCCGCCACGAGTAACACGGATCTGTGCGTTGCGTTCCACCACGCCATCGGTGACGTAGCAACCAGCAATCGCGCCGACCTTGGTGATTTTGTAGACCTCGCGGACATCGGCATGACCGATGACTTCGAGTTTGAGTTCTGGCTCGAGCAGACCGGATGCCGCCTTGGCAACATCATCGGTGAGGTCGTAGATGACTTCATAGAGACGCATCTCAATACCCTTGGCTTCAGCGAGTGCGCGTGCCTTGGAGTTGGATGTGACATTGAAGCCAACGATGATCGCCTTGGTTGCTTCAGCAAGCGCAACATCGCTCTCGTTGATTCCGCCCACTGCGCAATGCTTGACGCTGACTGCAACCTCGTCGGTGCGAATCTTGCCGAGCACAATGCGCAGGGTTTCCACGGAACCTTGGACATCACCCTTGACCACCAGCGGAAGTTCCTTGACTCCACCCTTGCCCATGTGCTCAAAGATGTTGTCGAGGGTGATCTTCGGCGCAGCGAGCTCGCGCTCACGCTCAATGCGGCGACGTTCAAGCGCGGCCTGCTCCGCTTCCTTGACGCTCTTCACGCAGTAGAACTTGTCGCCTGCATCCGGCAGCACATCCAGACCAGAAATTGCTACTGGAGTAGAAGCGCTGGCGCTCTCGATGCGTTGACCGCGGTCGTTCACTATGTCGCGGACGCGCCCATAGGCACGACCGACAACAATGAAGTCACCCTTCTTGAGTTGACCTTCTTGGACGATGATGCGCGCAACGGTGCCGCGACCCTCTTCCATCTGTGCTTCCAAGCACGTGCCCTGAGCAAGCCCCTTGGCGTCAGCCTTGAAGTCGCGCAGATCAGCCACATAGTCGAGCATTTCCAGCAGTTCTTGGATGCCCGTGCCCTTGGTGGCACTGACCTTGAGCACTTCGGTCTCGCCGCCCCACTCCACGGGATTCAGACCGTGTTCGGCAAGCTGACCAAAGATTCGCTGGATGTTGCCTTCAGTGGCCTCGGCCTTGTCAATCTTGTTGAGCACCACCACGATCGGCACGCCAGCTACCTTGGCATGGTTGATGCTCTCGATGGTCTGCGGCATGACGCCGTCATCGGCAGCCACCACCAGCACCACAATGTCCGTCACGCGTGCGCCGCGAGCGCGCATCTGCGT
>JBDKKN010000209.1:0-9994 GCA_039796075.1 Planctomycetota bacterium
GTCGAGGACGCACTCAGAGGGTTGCGCCCAAGACAATCGGAACACGCGAAGTCTTCAGAAAAGGGAAGACGGAGCACAGGAGGCGGGATAGGGAAAGCCCTATGTCCGCACAACAGACCACGGGCCCGAGAAGTAAGGGCTCCGCGTACACAGGGCCTTCCACAGAAGGCCCGACGGATCAAGGGCCCGTGCGGTGTGGGCCCGACATTCCTGGATCGGCCCCGCTCAGTGGATGCCTCCCTGAGCGGGGTTTCCATTTTTACGGGCGTTTGGTTGGCATGTATCCACATTTACTCATAAATATGAAATAATCATAACAAGATTTGCTGAAGCCCTGCCCTTTGAAGTAGATGCCATGGCCTCTGATCGGGGCTGCCACACCGCGATCGCTGGCCACAACGGGTGCCTATTATCGTCGGTGAATGAAAGCCCCAAACAAGTTCGCCTTGCGCCATCCAGCATGAACCAAGGCAACATTGATGCGCCTGTCGTTGTTGTCATTGGTGGCGGGTTTGGAGGTGTTGCCGCGGTGCAAGCGCTGGCAAACGCACCCGTCAATGTGGTGCTGATTGATAAAGAAAATCACCACCTCTTTCAGCCTCTCCTCTATCAGGTGGCCACGTCGGTTCTCCCAACCTCCAACATTGCCTTTCCGATACGGCGCATCTTTCGCGATCAGACCAACGCCTATGTATTCAACGATGAAGTCGTTTCGATTGATTGTGCTGCGCGTCGATTGACATTCATCAACGATCGCTGTGCTCGCTTTGACTATCTCATCGTTGCCGCTGGCGCAAACTCAAGCTACTTCGGTAACGACCAGTGGGAGCAATTTGCCCCAGGGATGAAGACGCTTGACGATGCGCTGATCATTCGCAATCGAATTCTGCGAGCCTTCGAGGACGCCGAAGCAGAGACCGACCCCAAAGCGATGCGGGAGCATTTGACCTTTGTTGTCGTCGGTGGCGGAGCAACCGGCGTAGAACTTGCCGGCGCCATCAAAGAACTCAGCGTTGATTCCCTTTCCAAGGACTACCGACGCTTCAATGCCAAGAATGCCCGAGTCATTTTGATCGAGGCTGGAGACCGGCTGCTACCAAGTATGAGTGCTCGTTCGTCACATGAGGCACTCAAAGCGCTTCAGAAAATGGGCGTGGAGGTTCGTTTAAATCAGGCGGTGACACAGGTCGATGAACATGGAGTGACCGTCAACGGGGAAACTATCAACGCCAACACGGTGGTGTGGTCGGCGGGGGTAAAGGCGAGTTCCCTCGGAGCTTCACTTGGTGCACCGCTCGATCGAAACGGACGCGTCTTGGTTGAACCGGATTGCTCGGTCATCAATCAGCCACATGTCTTCGTGATTGGCGACATGGCTTCTATGAAGTGCGCCAAGAGTGGCAAACCGGTTCCTGGAGTTGCACCAGCAGCTACGCAAATGGGCCAATTTGTGGCAAAGATCATTGCAGACGAAGTGCGCGCCGGGAGCACTGTTCGCAAGCGCGGGCAATTTGCTTACCTTGATAAGGGATCAATGGCCACCATCGGTCGTGCCAAGGCTGTTGCCGAAGTGGCGGGACTCAAGTTTCACGGGTTGATCGCCTGGCTCGCTTGGCTCTTTGTGCACTTGATCTTGCTGGTTGGCTTCAACAACCGCATCTTGGTATTTATGTCGTGGGGAATTTCCTACATTAGTTTCAGCAAGGGATCCCGAATCATCAGTGGTAACCCACCGTCACGGGTGGTCTCCCCGGTTGGAAGTCGTGCCGGAGATTCACCAGAGGATCGACGAAAGGCTGTTGCAGAATTGCTACAGCGCGTCTGAATAGATCTACGTTTCCCCTTCAATCCATCAAGTGCCCAAGACCGCTCGACCGCAGCACATTGCGGAAGCTGTCACTAAACACAAAGTTGTGCTCAGGGAACGCCAGCCCGCTCATGTTCTGGTCCACATGGCTGAACATGATTTCCGTCTCACCAATCTTCTCCCACTGCCCGGTACGGTGATCCATGCGCTCAATGGTTCCCGAAGTCCCTGCGCCCATCGGATCGATGCGTTCAATACGCGCGTCGTAGCGGATGCACTGACCAGGAATCACGTCGGCGTTGATCTCGGCGCGCTGAATCTTCGCCAAGACCACCTTCTCTTTGAAACGCCGCAAACTGCCCACCAAGATGCCGGCCGTCTGCGCCATGCCTTCAATCATCAGACTTGCAGGCATCACCGGCTGCGCAGGAAGCGTCGCCGTCGCCGGGAAATGCTCGTGCAAATGCTCTTCCGCGAGCGACACATTCTTGATCGCTACCAGACGCTTGTCCGGCTCGTAGGTCACGATCGTGTCGATCCACATCCAGCGCATTGCGGCAGATCTCCGTTATAAAAACGGCGCGCGCCGGGAGCACCGGCGCGCGCGAGAATTACTTCTTCAGTTTGATGTCGATGAAGTCGCACAGGCTCTTCACCGTAAAGATCTTGGCAAGACCCTTCACGTTGCGGTCGCTGGCGAACACCGAGACGTCTACATGCGGCATGCGCTCCTGCAGCACGGCCATGCCGGCGTCAGTGAACTTGCCGTCCTTCACAAAGTCCGGGTTGGACATCATGTTCTCTGGGAACAATTCGCCCTGCTCGATCTTGAAGGCCTTCTCCGGGGTGGAGAACTTCTTCTCGAGCTGGAACTGAATGTCCAGAAAGTCGATGCTCTCGGCACCAAGGTCTTCGGTCAGGGTGGCAGTGGCGATGATGTCGTCCCGATCCGCACCCAGCGCGTTCTCGAGGACGTCGGTCACCTTCTCTTCAATCTCTGCGCGGGAAATAGCCATCGTGTCTCCGTCTAGTGGCATCCTTGCACGCGGGCCCGCCATGGGCGCCGCACGATCCCAGGTCACCCCTGGGATGGGGTTTGCGGAGGAATCCGCAAGGGACGCAGTGTAAATCTTCCGGAGACAGCCGTCTCTGGTTCCACTGCGACCTTCTCGTCTACGCGATGTCGGCGAACAATGCCCACGCCCTTGAACAAGAACGAGCCGTCGGGCAGTTCCTTCTCAAGCTGAACATCCACTTCCAGGGCCTCCCCGGGGCGGACAAATGAGCCGTAGCGCATGGCTTTGGCGCTGCCGAGCACCATTCGGGGGTGCCCGCGCTGCTCCAACAGGGCCCGCGCAGCCTGGACCAGGGCCTCCAGCATGAATACGCCGGGCAGCACTTGGAAGGTTGGGAAGTGGTCCTGGAGGTACTCCTCAGCCAGAGTGACCTGCTTCACCGCTCGGACTCGGTCCGGGGTCTGCTCAAGGATCATGTCGATCAGCGCAAAGTGCATTGCGGCGGGATGGTAGCCGCGGACGGAAAGGTCCGCAAAGATCGTCCAAATACCCTCGAAACTGCCGATGGAGTCCCCATATGGCTCGTTCGAAGACCGCATCGACTTCAACCGTTTCGCACTTCTGGAATCGCCCCGAATTTCGCGCCCGCGTCGCGTGGGTGGCGGCAGCCTTGGGCATTGCATCGCTGATGCTTGCGCTGGGTTCCTTCAACCGCGCGGACTGGCCGTCGCAGGCCGTCGCGGTGCACAACACGCCCGCTGCCAACCTCATGGGTCAAGCAGGCGCCACCATCGCGTACTGGACCTATGCCATCTTCGGATGGGGAACATGGTTCGCCGTGCTGCTGGTAGCCGGCGCCATCACTGCCATTCCATTCGGATTTCGCGCAAAAGATCTTTGGCTACGCGTCATCGGCGCGGCCATGTTGGTGCTGGCCACCAGCGCGTTGCATGCGTTGTGGTTCCCATGGCTTGGGCCTGTGGCCGGCGTGGAAGCTGGACTGATTCCGCAGTGGGCTGCGGCACAACTCGTTGCTCGCTTCAGTCCATTCGTAGTAAGCCTCATCCTGCTTAGCGCCACAGCCATCGGCGCCGTGGTTGCTGCTGAAGAAGTGGTGTTGCGAATCCCCGGAGCAGTCATGCGCGGGCTCTCGTTCTTAGAGCCGATCTGGCAGAACCGCGCCACGCCCGCACTCGAGGGTGGAGCGGACAACACCTCCCCTGCCCTGCGCCGCGCCGGCGCCCGTGCTAGTAGTGCGGTACTGGAGGAAGACGAAGACTCCGCAGACAACGTTCAAGTGCTCGATCCGTCCGACGCGAAGCGTGATGAGGATGAAGATGAAGACGAGGATGAGGATGAGGATGAGGATGAGGATGAAGACGAGGACGAGGATGAAGACGAAGACGAGGACGAAGACGAGGAAGAGGACGAGGACGATGACGCCATTGACACCGCTGCTGCCGTTCCAGTTCGTACCGTCCAGTCCGATGCCGAGCTAAAAGCCAAGATTTCTAAGCTGCCGGTGCGGATCGCTAAGGTCCCCACCAAGACCGCCATGCGCGATGAAGACATCCCGCGCACCGTGGATTACAAGGGTTACCAATTCCCGGGCATTGATCTCCTTGATGAGCCAACCGGCAACTTCTCAACCGAGATGGAAACGTTTGTTCGCGAGCAGGCCACCAAGCTCACCGCTGCCCTACGCGAATATGACATTGAAGGCGAGGTCAAGCAGATCGAAAGCGGTCCAGTGGTCACGCTGTACCACGTGGAACTTGCTGAGGGCACCCGTGCCGCACGCCTGCAGCCCGTCGCCGATGACCTGGCACGTAAGTTGAAGGCCCCGAACATTCGCATCATCAACAACCTGGTCGGTAGTGGTGCGGTTGGGATTGAAGTGCCGAATCCAAAGCGCGAGCAAGTGCGCTTGAAGGAACTGATGAGTGGCCCAGCCGCTACCGGCATGGGTCTGCCAATGTTCCTCGGCAAGGACGCAGCTGGCGAGCCGCTGGTCTTGGACCTCACCAAGCAGCCGCACATGCTGATCGCTGGTACCACCGGTAGCGGTAAGAGCGTGTGCATGAACACCATCATCATGAGTTGGCTCTACACCAAGCGACCAGATGAATTGCAACTCTGCTTGGTCGATCCAAAGATGGTGGAAATGGCCCAGTTCAGCGAGATCCCCCACCTGATGGTGCCGGTGGTCACCGACATGACCAAGGCTGCTGGCATTGTTGAGTGGGCAGTCCGCAAGATGGAAGAGCGCTACCAGCTCTTGAAGAACGCCCGCGTCCAGAACATCAAGGGCTACAACGAACTCGGCGAAGACGAACTGCGCATCCGCATGAAGCCGGAGAGCGACGCGGAATGGGCACGCGTTCCGAAGAAGCTGCCATACATGGTGTTCGTCATTGATGAACTCGCCGATTTGATGATGCAGCACCGCGAGGTAGAGCAATCGATCATCCGCATTGCGCAGAAGGCTCGCGCGGTGGGCATGCATCTCGTCCTCGCCACTCAGGACCCGCGCGCCGAGGTGGTCACTGGTCTCATTAAGGCGAACATGCCGTGCAAGGTTTGCTTCAAGGTGGGCAGCGTCACCAATAGCCGCATCGTGCTTGATGGCAAGGGCGGCGAACTGCTCCTTGGCCAAGGCGACATGCTGGTACGCCCAAACGGGGCGAGCGAACTCTCTCGCGCCCAAGGCACATTCATCGACACCGATGAAACGGCGCGAGTCACTGAGCATCTCCGCACCGTGGCCACGCCAAACTTCGAGCGCACGCTGGTGGCTATCAAGGGTCCAGGCGGCTCCTGCGAAGCCGGCGGCGAAGGCGGCAATTCCACCTCAAGCGGTGAGCGCGACCCGCTCTTCGATCGTGCCGTTGAAATCATGATCGACAACAAGCGCGGCAGCGTCAGCATGTTGCAGCGCAAGATGTCGATCGGTTACGGCCGCTCCAGTCGACTGGTGGACCAGATGGCTGAAGCCGGCATCCTGGGCGAGTCCAAGGGCGCAAGCCCGCGTGAAGTACTGATCACCATGGAAGAGTGGTATCGCATGAAGGCGATCGAAGCCGAAGGTGGCAACGAGCTCACCGACAGTGACCGCCGACTCGCGGACAAGGTCGATCAGGAAAGCGATGCATTCCAAGATTCGTTCGATGATGACACTGAAAAGGATGAAGACGAATGAGTATCGCCCCGCTCAGCCCAGAAGTGATTCGCCGCGGTCTTGATGCTGCTATCGCACAAGCCGAGAAGAGTTGGAGTGAAGGTGGGATTCCCATCGGCAGCTCACTACTCGATCCGTCCGGCAATGTGGTTGCTGCTGGTCACAACATGCGCGTGCAATCCGGCGACCCAACGGCACACGCCGAAGTCAGTTGCATACGCAACGCTGGCCGGCGCCGCGATTGGCGCCATTTAACACTCGTGAGCACGCTGAGCCCATGTCCGATGTGCTCAGGTACTGCCATCCTGTTCAAAGTCCCGCGCGTTGTCATCGGTGAGCATCGAACCTTCATGGGCGCAGAAACCTGGATGCGCGCCAACGGCATTGAACTCACCGTAGTTGACGACGCGCGCTGCATCGCACTGATGGAGCGCCTGCAGCGCGAGAAGCCCGATCTTTGGGCTGAGGACATCGGCGAATAGGAAGCGGTACGGGCGGCGAATCAGGCCAGTCCCAACTGCACTCACCCGCATTTCCCGCGCACACGCCTGAATAAACCTCAATCGCGCACGAAAAAATCGTGCGCGATTTTCATTCCATCGCTTGCATACCGCCTTGCCGCATTCCATCCTTCTCCTGTTCCTACACGGAGGCAACATGCGCAGTATCTGGCACATCTTCCAACAAATCGCCACGCACTTGAACCGCAAGTTCAGTCGCAACGAAACTTCTGGAGGCCACCTGCAACCACGACCGATTCCGGTCGGCGTCCGTGCACGGAACACGAATCACTCGCCGCACCGCCCGCGGCACCGTTAAGGTGACGGGAGGATGTGGAAGGGACAATGACCGGTGTGCTGCCCGAGCGGTGTGGGCAGCCCCGGTCGAATTGTTTGGCGAAGTGAACGTATAGAACTGCTTCAACGCGGCGTACTCAGCGCGCGCAAAAACAACAACGCCCGGCCGAACCGGGCGCTGTGTGATGTATGCAATGAAACGTCAGATCACTTGAAGGTGGACTTGAACGTCTTGACCGCCGCGCCGAACTGATCTTCAAGTCCCTTAAAGGACTTCTTCTCCGTCAGTTGATCACGGAGCGCCTTGGCTGGACCATGGAAGTATTCCTGAAGCCCCTTCTCGAAGGCGTTGACCTTGGTGAGGGCCACATCATCCAGATAGCCACGCGACGCGGCGAACAGTGAAATGCACTGGTCGATGACCGTGAACGGCGTGAACTGGGTCTGCTTCAAGAGTTCAACCATGCGCGCGCCGCGGTCAAGCTGGCGCTGCGAAGAGACATCGAGTTCCGTTCCGAGCTGAGCAAAGGCCTCCAGCTCGCGGTACGCCGCCAGGTCAAGACGCAGCGAACCGGCAACTTCCTTCATCGCCTTGATCTGCGCGTTACCACCGACGCGGCTCACCGAAATACCCACGTTCACGGCGGGACGTACGCCGGCGGAGAACAACTCGGGCTGCAGGTAGATCTGACCGTCAGTGATGGAGATCACGTTGGTTGGGATGTACGCAGACACGTCGCCTTCCTGCGTCTCGATGATCGGCAGAGCAGTCAGCGAACCGCCGCCGTTGGCGTCGGAAAGCTTGGTTGCACGCTCAAGCAAGCGGCTATGCAGATAGAAGACATCGCCCGGATAGGCCTCGCGTCCTGGCGGACGGCGGAGAAGGAGCGAAAGCTCGCGGTACGCAACGGCCTGCTTCGACAAATCGTCGTAGACGATCAGCACGTGCTTCGGCGTCTTGCCTTCCTTGCCCTGCCACATGAAGTACTCACCCATCGCGCATCCCGAATACGGAGCGATGTACTGCAGCGGAGCAGGAGCGGAACTACCAGCGTTGACGACGATGGTGTAATCCATCGCGCCGTTCTTGCGGAGCATTTCAACAACGCTCGCTACCGTGGAATCCTTCTGACCGATGGCAACGTAGATGCAGACCACGGCTTCCGGGGTGCCCCAGTACTGCTTCTGGTTGATGATGCAGTCAAGGCAGACAGCGGTCTTGCCAGTCTTGCGGTCGCCGATGACCAGCTCGCGCTGACCACGACCCACGGGAATCATGCTGTCAATCGCCTTGATTCCGAACTGGAGCGGCTCCTTGACGGGCTGACGCGCGGCAATGCCGGGCGCAACAATGTCAACCTTACGGGTCTGCGAGGTGCGGATCGCCGGACCGCCATCGACGGCAACGCCGAGCGGATCGACCACGCGTCCGAGCAATTCTGGACCGACTGGCACTTCCAAGATGCGGCCGGTGGCCTTCACGGTATCGCCTTCGCGAATCAGGTCCGTGTCACCAAAGAGCACGGCGCCGACGGTCTCGGTCTCCAGGTTCATGGTGAGACCGGTGACTGACTTGCCACTCTGCGTCTGGAACTCCAAGAGCTCACCAGACATGACCTTGCCGAGTCCGTAGACGCGGGCAATGCCGTCGCCCACTTCGACCACTTGGCCGACCTCGGAGATCTCCAGCTGAGAGGTGAAGTTCTGAATTTCCTGCTTAATGACGGAGGTGATCTCGTCGGTCTTGATCTTCATAGTGTGCCTTTCGAAAGAAGCGTGGCTTGGTGCGCGCGAAGCGCTGAGTGCAGTGTGAATTGTTTAGGAGAGGAAGGTGCCTGCGTCGCGGCCGGCAAGGCCCTTGTCGAGGAGCGTGGAACGCATGCGGCGCAATTGGGCGGCCACGGAGCCGTCAATCAATTGATCACCGATGCGCAGTTTCAAACCACCAATCATGGCGGGGTCTGCGTAGAAGTGCAACACTGGCTGCTTGCCGAGCGAACGAGTGAGGTCGTCCACCAAGGTTGCCTGCGTCGCTGCATCAATCGAACCAGACACAGTGAACACATCAACTTCGATGCGTCCAAATGCGTCCTGCTCCATGGCGTCGTACGCATCCTCAATGGAGAGAAGTTGAGCCAGTCGGCCCTTGCGATTGAGCACCAAGATGAAATTCAAGAACGTGTCAGTGACTCGTCCCTTGAAGATCCGCGTCAGTGATGCGCCGCGCTGTCCAGGATCAATGATTGGCGAGCGGAACAACTCCAACACACTGCGGTCGGCGCGCACAATCGCGCACACTTCACGGAGTTCTTCGCCCATTGCCGCCACGCCGGGATTGCCGCCGAGCTCGCGAGCAAGCTCAAACAGCGACCGTGCATAGACCTTTGCGACTTCGTCGATCTGAGTGGCCATGGTGCGTTCCTCAGCGGCGGCTGGAGCCGAGTTCCTGAAGCGACTCTTGCACGAGGCGCTGGTTGTCTTGATCATTCACCTGACGGCGCAGAATCTTGCTGGCAATTTCTGTTGCAAGCATCGCGGACTGCGCTTGCAGATCAGCAACGGCAGCCTTGCGAGCAGCTTCGATATCTGCGTTGGCGCGCGCCACGCGCTCGGCAAGCTCTTGCTCGTTCTTCGCCTTGAGTTCATCAGCGATGCGCTGTGCATCGGCACGCGCCTGCTTAATCAGGTTCGCGGATTCTTCCCGTGCGTTGGCAAGGCTGCGTTCAAACTCAGTCTGGGCAGCCTTGGCGGCAGCACGGGCTTCTTCTGCACCCTTGATTTCGCCAACGATCTTCGCGTTGCGGTCATCAAGACCCTTGGCGACCGTTGGCCAGACAAAGTAGGCGAGTGCGATGAAGACCACGCCGAAGACCACAAATGCTGTGGCTGCTGGCAGGATCTGGAATGAGACCGGATTGGCGCCGCCTTCGGAGGCGAGAATCAGGAGAGCGTTCATGGGTGGCTCCAAATATGTTTCCAAGCGTGGTTCCGCCCGCGGGGTGCGGGCTTCGTGAATGGGTTCCCGCCCTTTTCAGGACGGGAACCCGAATATGTTTGGCCGATCAATCAGCCGCGCGGATCACTTGTTGATGCCGAGCAGCGAAACAACCACTGCGAAGAGGGCAACGCCCTCGACGAGTGCGGCGGTGAGAATCATGTTGGTGAAGATGCGGCCGCCCATTTCTGGCTGACGAGC
>JBDKKN010000210.1:0-7366 GCA_039796075.1 Planctomycetota bacterium
ACACCATGACATCGATTCGGGGATCGTTGACTTACTCGATGACCTAGCAACGTAAGTTCTATTGCAGTATGAACCTTGCAAACGAAATCGACCAAGGCTAACCTTACCTCCACGGGTTTTAAATTGTTTGTCAAAATTCAAGGAGCTCACAAATTGAAATCGATTTCCACCGGTGAACCTCCCCAGATTTGGTGGACAGCTTGACGAACAAAGTGCTGAAGGACCATAGGTTTCGGCAGGTCAATCCACCGCGCTGAAGTTGGTGTGGCAAACGCTATTTGAAATTTTTGCAATATTTTAAATCACGCTTCTGTCGCATCCGAATTTCACGCAATGTCCCCCACCCGAACGCAGCCAATACAGGCGAGCAGAAACTGCTTCGCGGCGAGGGCGAAGGTCGCCAATGTGCCACAGTGTCGCTTGGCTTTTGCATATCAGCACAGCGCAGTTACACTTACTGCACGGAACCTCCGCTTCGCAGTGGATTTGTCGGGCGCCCGCGCGCGACATTGAAAAAGCGAAGTCCTATCAAACATGACTGCACTCGTCGCAGTGCACGCGCGCGAAGCCTTTGGCCAAGTCGCCGCACCCCACGAACTTGTCTACCACTTCTGGGATCAAACCGCGCAACATGCCGTAGCGCGATTGATAGTCGCGCGGGTACGCGGCCATGAAGCGATCAAAGTGCGCGTGATTGTCGGTCGCGGTCCACCGGATGCGTTGACCGACAGCAAAATTGCTCCAGTGCCAGCCAAATCATTCCGCACTCCCTGCTAAACCGTCATTCGCCCCGAAGTCGATCCTCAAGTTCTTTTGCTTGACGCTCGAATTCAGCCGCGTTAGCCGCTCGAAACTTCTCAAGATTTTTAATCCTCCAGCAAATGGCCGGAAGATCCTTCGCGTGTTTGCACTCAAGGAGGGACCAATCGGGTGCTGCCCGCGCTAGACCAACGAGAAACGTTTTGTGCTTGTCACTGATACGATTCGGAAGTTCGCCGAAGAGCCGAGCTCGCGCTTGAAGCAGCGTTTCCAGAGTCACTGGTTCTCTCGTCATGCCGACAAACGTGGACTGATACTCCTGCGCGATGTCTTTGGGCGCCGCGAAGAGCACTTCGTGCATTGGCCGATTGTGCCCGGCAAGGTATGTGACAAAGCACTCGACCGTCTTCTCAGTGAGTCCATCGGCTTCGTACATTTGAGCGACATCAAAGAGGTCTCGTGGGTGCTGGCGATCAAGGGCGGCGACAATTTTGCTCCCATAGAGTTCCTCAACCGCAAGCGTGGGCACGGATAGTTCTACGCTGAACATTTCAGCGGTACGTGCTGAGAGTGGTCGCTTCTCAACCGGCAGCACCGTTCCACGGAAGACGAGATTGATTTCGACTTTGACTTGGACTTTGACTTGGGTGTTGCTGACCAACAACTTGCTGTCGCCAAGGTCTGAGTCAGAAGTGGTCTTCACCTCAAGTTTCATTCCACGGAGCCTTTTCGCGATGGCTCCGATCTCATCCGAAATTGCTTTAAGTGCCGCATCCCTCGGCGTCTCCCAAGAGGTGTAAGCCACGTCGATATCCACAGAGAGTCGCGGCATATCGCTCACGAAGAGGTTGATTGCGGTTCCGCCCTTCATGGCGAAGATGTCGCTCCGAAAAATTTCGGGTGCTACGGTGAGCAGCAGTCTGACTGTATCGGCGTAGACTTTATTCATTAGGCTTGAGTGTCAGCAGTGAACCGTCAGGGAGGCGGTTTATCCACCGCCGATTGCTGCCCACGCGGATGTCAAACTGTGCGTAGAGTTTTTCTACATCCAAGAGCCCAGTCTCACGGCTCCACTTGAGGAAGAGTCGAACCGCTTTGACGGCCGTGCAGCAGGCAAGCAGTTTGCCCGCCACGTCGGTCCGGAAATTTCTGAGCCCTTCAAAAACGTTTCGAGTCTCCTCAAGCATCTCGTAAGTGCCGACCTGGTAGAGCATCTCAAGAGTTGCTCGCTCAGGCGTTGAGACACGGAGACCTTCGGTTTCTCCGGGAGGTGTTGTCACTGTAGATTCGGCGAACTTCTCAGTTGGCCAGTCGAAGAGGTGGGCGGAGACATAGCGAGCAGGAGTCAACGAGGTGAACCACGCGGGAAGTACAAAGCGACCGTCGCCCCAGAGGACGAGCGTTTCTCGCAAGGCGAGGTTGTGCTGTACACCTTGGAGGGCGAGGGCCGTTTTCCCTCCGACATGGAGCCCCTGCACTTTCGTTTGGAGAAACTTGACAGCACCGTGTGGCGAAAGTTGGTCGCCAGGGAATGCATAGACCCCGTGCCCTAGACGGACGAGCCAGCCCTCTTTGGCGTAGTACGAAGCAGCTTTAGCACTTATGCCAAGGCGCTCCAGCGTGGCCACATCGAAAGGAGTTCCTCTATGAAGCCCTAACTGAAGCCGCTTGATTAAACTATGTCTATGACTTCGTTCCATATATGAAGTATATCGCCATTTCAAATCACTTTCCATACAAGTGTTTGGAATGATCGTTAAAATATCTATATGGTCGGAATTTTCAAGCAGTTTCAAAGCACTATCAGAACAAAAACCAAGGTTCTGCCCTTTGCGGCACTCTGCCATTCGGCAAGTTATCGGTCAATATAGCCTCGCAAAAGACTGGGCGATGAGTGCCAGAACCTGCTCCAGGGTGTGCTCACTCCCAATGGACTTCCACTCGAATCACGGACACCCCCAGGACTTCCCCACTTTCAGTGGACACACATTCATACGAACCAACTCTCCTGGCCGCCTCGAACGCTTCGGGGCCGAGATAACCAAGTGAACTGTGCGATCTTTCGCGCTGATACCAAACTTCAATCCATTCAAAGATCGAACTGATCTTCCACTCGAATCACGGACACCCCTCAACTTCCCCACTTTCAGTGGACACGCATTCATACGAACCAACTTGAGTTTGCCTGCAATTCGTGGATCGATTGACTATGCCTTGAACTGCGCCGCCTCAAAATAAGCACGTATTGCTGAAACGCCAATCTCCCGATGTTGGGCACTCCGTGCGAATTTCCGAAGTGCGGTTGAGTTTCGAGCATCATTGAAAGTGATTCGCCACGCGAGTCAGCCTGTCAGTGCCTTGCGTTCTGGACCCACCGCAAATAAACTCGCATGCATTGGCGTTCAGAAAACTCCGTCCAAAGGGGGATTGAATGTTTTTTAAAAAATTCACTCGCAGTGTTTTCGGAGGCGTTGGAATCGTTCCATTTCTGCTGTGCGAAATTCGATTAAAGGCGTGCACTTTCAATCTCTGCGCTGAAACTGGTCAGGTGTTCGCCTTGAGTTGCGAGCCTTCGATCGCGGCATGTGCCTCATGTCCGTGATGCGGCGGTTTTTCGCCGCAATCTTGTCCTTCTGCGCCGTTCCTGCGATCGACGGTATTGCGGTTGATTCGACCAAGCGGATTGATTTGGAACAGCGCATGGAATCGACACAGCCAGGGCGCTTTGGGTTGATCGATCCGGCATCTACGTTTGCCGCAGGCGAAACGCCCAGTCGAGGATTTATCAACCTCGTGCGCTTTCACGATGTTCTTGATCGCAGCGAACTCGCGTCCGCAATTGATGCGCTTCCGATCGATCCCGATAATCGAAATCTGATCGTGTCGTGCGCGAGTGACTTGTATCCAGCGTTTGTTGTGCAGTACGACGGCATTCGTTCCGCTGCGACAGAAGGATACTTGTCACGCTGCTCCGATCTTGCGGAGCGTTCTTCGCTTGAGTTCGGAACCGATTCGTATACGCAATCTCTCCGCGATGCGAGCCGACAGATCGAGTCGATTCGCAATCGTTTGCAGGACGCCGAAGCAATTTTTCTTTCCAACATTGTGGCATGCATCGGTGAGCGTGCAGATGGGCGTGCACTCATTGAGCACTTGCTCTTGAGGAGTCATTGGCGTCATTGCGCCGAACAACTTCCGAAGGTGCGTTGGGCTGATGGCGTTGACCTCCGCGGAATTCTCGACGCGCTCGACATGCCGATCGCTGAGCGCGCAGTCGTCGAAGTGCTGGTGTTACAGCATGAGCGAGTGGTCGCCGAACAGCAGCCCGCCCGCGCACGCGCTTACTGGCAGTTGTCTCCGACCGTTTCTGCGACATTCGCGCGAGTCCATCGCGGCGAACTTGCTGCGGAATCAATCACCTCAACCACGCGGCATGCTCGTGCGACTCCGATGCTCATTGGAAGGGCCATCCGTGCTTCTGCGGTGGCGGTCTTTGATCGAATTCGGCTGGCACTGGATGTTGAAAATCGCGCACGCTTCTCTGAGCAAGTGTTGCATACTGTGTTTCCGGAGATCTACCCCGATCCAGCTTCGCCTGCGGCCGCATTCAATGCTGCGATGGAACGATCTGTCGAAAACTCGCCGCGCCTGACGAGTCTCCGAGCAGCACATGATCTTTGGCTCGACCGATGGTCGATCGCGAATTCCCAACTTGAGCAAGTGCTTCTTGCGTGGACTGATGAAGAGGCAGCACTCGAGGAAGGGTTCGAAGGCGACGGGCTTACGACCGCCCTCGCCGACGCGCTCGAAAAGCGTCACGAACTTGACAAGGAAGCAACTGACATGATTGCGGCGCTCTCGCGAAGGGCCGAAGGTTAGGCAACGAACAGGACGCTGAACAACCCAAGTTCTGCGCTCATTTTCCTTGGCGGGGATTTTGTTTCACGCGATTGGCCAAGAAGATCTCGATTGGTTGGACCTCCCCAGATTTGGTGGACAGCTTGAAGAAGAAAGTGCTAAAGGTCCATGGGTTCCTGCAAGTCAATCCACCGCGCTGAAGCTGGAGCGACACACGCAATTTGAAATATTTATAATATTTTAAATTGCGCGTCTGCCGCATGGAACTGTCGCGCAATGTCCCCCACGCGAACGTAGCCAATACAGGCGAGCGCAAACCGCTCCGCGGCGAGGGCGAAGGTTGCCAACGAGCCTGCCATCTGTGTTTCAGCACCGAGGTGTTACATTCAACGCATGAAACAGCGCATGGAACCGCCGCTTCGCAGTGGATTTGTCGGGCGCGCACGCGACGATGGGAAAGCGAATTCCTATCAATTGGACCGTTCCACCGATATATCCAGTGGCCGCCCGATGTGTCTGAGGTGTCTGAACACTACTGGCCCGGCTATGGTTACGAGTTTGGAATCCCCATGCACTATCCAGCTGGCTGGAGACCGTTTTATGAGGAACAACCTTGGTACAACGACCCAGTCCAGCGTGGACGCATTTTAGAGTTACTTCCGCCTGAGATCCCTCCCGATTCTATTCAACCATAAACGCTGTTCAGAGTAGTCACATGCCCATCGCAGTCCACCTTCCTGCACCAAAAATACGTCGCATCTTCGAGGGCGCACTCATGGCGGTGTTTACGCTGTCCATCTTGCTCGCGAGTTGCGGTGGTCCGCGGCCTGCAGTTCCGACGCCGCGGAATGCTCAAGAATTTCGCGAGGTGGTTGTGGATCGTTCTTGGTGGAAGTGGTGCAAAGACCACATGGAGGGCTTCACGCTGAAGGCGGATGGCTCTGTCGAGGTCAAGGTAGAGGCCGCTGGAGTTTTTCACTGGCCATTTGAAACGGTATGCACGGCTGGAAACGACAGTGCGGCGCAGTGGCGTTGGGAGTTCCTCGACTTCGAAAATCACACTCAGACACTTCGATTATGGACGAATGCTTCCGCCAACGAATGCTTGCTCGAACTTAGGTTCAGTTCAGACGAAACTCCCCTTGACACACTCATGGTGGACAAAGTGGTGGACAAAGTAGTTGACAAAGGCGAGCCTTCTGAATTCTTACTCTTGCACTCAGCGAAGAAATGATTCTGCAGAATTTGCCCTGGGTCTTGGGCGGTAGTGGCCCGGTGCGAAATGTTTCTTCTTTATGGAATCATCCAATGGTTTTGGAGGAACAAATATCAGGTGATCGCAGACCGATCGTGCTTTATGCCCGCCGTCGACGTCGCCCGCGAGCGAGAAGTGAGGAAAATGCCAGCAGAGCGAGCGAGCCTGGCGCGGGAACGATCGAGTATTCGATAAACAATGTCGGCGCGAATGCGCCAGAGAACGATTCGCTCGTAGCGCTCGTTCTCGGGGGACCGCGGCCACTCAACAGTGCGCATTACGCCGTGCAGGATCACACTGCGAAGCGGCCAACCGAACGCGCGGAATTGTTGGATTTCACGTGAATTCGTGAAGGACTCGTCGGTGAGTGATGCTTCGTACTCGGTCTGTGGAAGCCAGTCGCCGTCACGAGTCATCACGCCCCAATCAGCTGGGGAGACTTGCTCTTCCTTTGGCGCTTCAATTATTTCGCGTCTGCGCCTGTCATCCCGAATTTCTGTCATCCCACCAAGCGGCACCTTGATTGATCGAAGCCACCACGAAGTGCCGAATACTTTTGGTATAGGGTTCCCAAATGCCACTATGCCGGCGGGGGCATCGAGCCACGGTGGTGCTGTGAATTCGTGAGCAAGTTTGTCACTACCCAGCCAACCTCGCTGCCTGGCAACATTTTCGGAGAACTCGACACCAGACATCCGTTCGACAAACACTTCGTCAAAAAGCCCTCGACCAAACACCCAATGCACAATCGCACCGCCAACAAAGAACACTCCGAACACTTCCCCATGCGACGCACTTTGCCACTCGTACATCCATTCGGAGCGTCGCCAACTCAATGGGGTGATCGCTTTCCAACTAGCGAGCACTGGGTGGAGTGGATAGCCGCCACTTCCGAATAATCCCATCTTGGGGTTATAGGGAGAGGGATTCGACGCATCCCATGCTCTGGACTTCCCCACTTTCAGTGGACAGGTTGACTCTACCGCAGATTTACGGGCAGATATCGCCGCGCCTTATGCGACCCCCCTGTCTACGGGCAAAAAACGCTCGATTTCCAGCCCGATTTGCCCGTAAACCGGGGGGTGACGAATTGCAAGCTTGCGCCGATGATCAACTCAGACAACTCAGCCCGCTCAGCCCTTGCGGCGCAGATGGTGCAAAAACCTGAAGGACGGAATCATCAACGCAATCGTGTTGAAGGCAACCAATGCCTTGGGCGAATCGATGAATGCGAAGATCCAGAAGATCAAGTCGCAGGTCTGCGGCTATCTCAATCGTCAACACTTCCGCAACGCGATCATGTTTCACCTGGGCGGACTTGATATGTACCCCAAAAAGTCACTTACCAACACAAAACCGTGAAGCGCCTAAAAACCCTGCCCCAATAATTCATTGACTTCCAAGCGTGCGATATTGCAGCGCTTCCGCCAAGAAGACTGCATTGACTTCAACTTCGCCCGCAAGGTCTGCGATTGTCCTCGCAACTCTGCGAAT
>JBDKKN010000211.1:0-5615 GCA_039796075.1 Planctomycetota bacterium
GCAAGGCCACTGGCAACATCATTGTGCTTGAGGGAATTCCTTGCACGGTGAATACCGATCGCGTGACTGCGGCACTGGAAGTCTTCAAGGCGGAGCCGGGCATCAAGATCGTTGGCCAACAAGCTGCCAACTGGAACCGTCAGAAAGCCCTCGAAGTGACCGAAACCCTGCTGCAGAAGGCTGGGAAGGTGACCGCCATCTGGGCCTCCGACGATGACATGGCGCTCGGCGCCGAGCAAGCGCTCATCGAGAAGGGTGTGGACGGCGTCTGGATCCTGGGCGGCGCTGGAATGAAGGACATCATCAAGCGCGTCATGAACAAGGACCCGATGTTCCCAGGCAATGTCACTTATCCGCCGTCCATGATCGCTACTGGAATGGAACTGGCCGCCGGAGTGCTGAGTGGCGGCAAGCGCGAAGAGAAGATGCGCTACATGCCCCAGCACCTGATGATTGATGTTGACCTGGTGACCCCAGAGAACGCGGCGAAGTACTACTTCCCAAACAGCGTTTACTGAGCATTACTCCAACCGCTCGGGCGACATAACGCCCGATACAGGTAATCTAAGCACCGCAGACACGCGGCCGGATGTCTCCGGCCGCGTGTCTCGTATAACCATGAATCAGCATCTCCCTAGCAATCGCGCTGAAACCGTATTTGAGGACTTCAAACTTCCGCTGTTGCGCGACGCTGCAATGGTTGAAGCCAACCGATGCCTCTTCTGTAGCGACGCGCCGTGCATCAAGGCCTGCCCGACGCACATCGACATTCCGCAGTTCATCCGCAAGATTTCCACGGACAATGTGCACGGATCTGCCAAGACCATCTTTGAGTCAAACATCCTGGGCATGAGTTGCGCACGGGTCTGCCCAGTAGAGGTGTTGTGCGTTGGCGCGTGTGTCTACAACGACCTCGAGCAACCTCCGATCGCCATCGGCAAGTTGCAGCGCTATGCCACTGACATTGCATTTGCTGAAGGATGGAAATTCTTCGAAGCGGGCAAGGACACCGGCAAGCGCGTGGCATTGGTTGGCGCGGGTCCAGCAAGCCTGGCCGCAGCGCACGAACTGCGCCGCCTCGGGCACGCCTGCACCATCTTTGAGCGCAAGAACACTATTGGTGGTCTCAACGCGAGTGGCGTTGCACCCTACAAGATGAAGGCTGAGCGCGCATTGCAAGAAGCAGACTGGGTGCTTGCTATTGGTGGCATTGAAGTGCGCACCGGCGTCACTGTCGGTGAACAGGTTTCGCTTGCCTCGCTTGAGCAAGATTTCGATGCAGTGTTTGTTGGCGCCGGACTGGGCGCTGACAGTTCCTTGGGTATTCCGGGTGAAGACCTGGCGGGCGTGCATGGCGCAGTGGCGTGGATTGAGGCTATGAAACTCGGGACAATCGATCTTTCCAAGGTTCGCCACGCGGTGGTGATTGGCGGCGGAAACACGGCGGTTGATGCATCACGTGAGCTGCGTGGCCTTGGGGTTCCGTCAGTCACCATGGTGTATCGAGGCGTGAAAGACAACATGAGTGGATATGCCCACGAATGGTCTGCTGCATTCAGTAAGGGCGCTACCGCGGAGTGGCAAGCCGTAGTCACGGCATGCACCGGCGCCGGACATGTGCAGCACGTTCAGTGTGTGCGCGTTGATGCCAACAAGAATCCAGTAGCTGGAACAGAGTTCACGCTGCAAGCCGACTTGGTTCTCATGGCCATCGGACAAGCAAAGCTGGGGAACATGCTGGCGGCGCTGCCGGGCATCCGCGTAGATCGCGGTCGAATCATGGTGGATGAACACGGCTACACCAGTCGCCCGGGTTGGTACGCCGGTGGCGACTGCACCAACGCTGGCAAGGAAGTAGTGAATGCGGTGGCTGAAGGGAAGATTGCAGCACATGCCATCGATGCAGCCATCATGGGACACATGAAGGCCAACGGGAACGCAGCAAGCAAGATCGCTCGCACTGGAGGTACGTCACATGCCTGACCTAAGCACAAATACTGGCGGCATTCAATCACCGAATCCATTCTGGCTTGCCAGCGCACCGCCAGCGAACAGTGGCCGGCAGATTCAACGCGCGTTCGAAGCCGGTTGGGGTGGCGCGGTGTGGAAGACGCTCGGCGTACCGATTCAGAATGTGTCCAGCCGCTTCGCTGGACACACCATCCGGGGCGTGCAGGCGGCGGGCTTCAGCAATATTGAACTCATTACCGATCGCCCCTTGGAAACAAACTTACGGGAAATCGCCGAGACCAAGAAGCTCTTTCCGAAGAACCCGATCATTGTCTCCCTCATGGTGGAAACCGAGGTGGAATGGCGGGAAATCATCAAGAAATCCATTGATGCGGGCGCGGATGGACTGGAACTGAACTTCGGTTGCCCACACGGAATGTGCGAGCGCGGCATGGGTAGCGCGGTGGGCCAAGAGCCTGCCATCAATGAGCGCATTACTGGCTGGGCCGTCAAGTACAGCACCGTGCCAGTACTGGTCAAACTGACTCCGAACGTTGGCAACATCGTGCCGCATGGCTTGGCAGCGCGACGCGGCGGCGCGCACGGCGTGTCGTTGATCAACACGATCAAAAGCATCGTAGGTGTGGATATCGATCGATTCATCCCACTGCCGCTGGTGGGGAACATGAGCACCAACGGTGGCTACTGCGGCGCAGCCGTCAAGCCAATCGCTTTACACATGGTGGCGGCCCTTGCTCGCGAGAAGCAGTTTGGACTGCCGATCAGCGGCATTGGCGGAATCAGTAACTGGCGTGATGCGGTTGAGTTCATCTTGCTTGGATCCAGCACCGTACAGGTTGCCACTGAAGTGATGTTGCGTGGCTACAACATTGTGGAAGACATGACGGACGGGTTGCATGAGTACATGCGCACGCATGGTTTCGATCGCATTGATCAAATGGTTGGCAAAGCCATTCCCGCGTACACGGATTGGGGCCACCTGGATATGAACTATGAGACGGTGGCAAAGATCGACGCCGACAAGTGCATCGGCTGCCAACTCTGCGTCGCCGCATGTCACGACGGGGCGCACCAGTGCATCCATCCGCAACAAGACACGCGCGTGCCCCACGTTGACGAGGCGGAATGCGTTGGCTGCAATCTCTGCCAAATCGTCTGCCCGGTGCCAGATTGCATCACTATGACGCCAGTAGATAACGGGCACTCCCCTGCAAGTTGGAACGAATTTGCCAACGAAGGCAAACCTCTTCGGCCGAAAAAGGGTGCTCACTGAGCACCAGAGATAAGAGACACCACATGACTACCAAGAGCAAGATCGTCCGCTGCGGCCTTATCCAATGCAGCAACCCGCTGAACGACGAGAAGCGCCCCGTCAAGGAAATTCAGAAGGCGATGGTGGACAAACACCTTGCCATGATCGAAGACGCCGGCAAGAAGGGCGTGCAGATTCTGTGCCTGCAAGAGATCTTCAATGGCCCATACTTCTGCCCCAGCCAAGATCCGCGCTGGTACGAGGCTGCCGAAGAAGTCCCCGGCCCCACCACCGACCTGATCGCCAACGCTGCTAAGAAGCATGCCATGGTGGTGATCGTTCCGGTGTACGAACGCGAGATGAGTGGCGTCTTCTACAACACCGCTGCTGTCTACGACGCTGATGGCACTTACCTTGGTAAGTACCGCAAGCAACACATTCCGCAAGTGAACCCCGGCTTCTTTGAGAAGTTCTTCTTCAAGCCAGGAAACGGCGGCTACCCCGTCTTCAAGACGCGCTACGCCACCATCGGCGTGTACATCTGTTACGACCGTCACTTCCCAGAGGGCGCACGATGCTTGGGCCTGAACGGCGCGGAGATTGTCTTCAACCCGTCAGCCACCGTGGCAGGACTCTCGCAATACCTGTGGAAAATTGAGCAGCCCGCGCATGCGGTGGCGAACGGCTACTACATGGGCTGCATCAATCGCGTGGGCACAGAGGCACCGTGGAACATTGGAAAGTTCTATGGAACCAGCTACTTTGTAAACCCGCGCGGCGAGACCGTCGCGCAGGCCAGCGAGGATAATGACGAATTGCTGGTGGCCGACCTTGACCTAGCCGTGATCGATCAAGTGCGCAGCGTCTGGCAGTTCTATCGCGACCGACGCCCCGAGGCGTATCCAGAAATCACTCGTCAATGAGATCTCTATGAGCGACACCACTTTGATTCGTGGCGGAACGGTCGTTACCGCTGACCGGCAATGGCGCGCGGATGTTCTGATTGCTGGCCAGAAGGTGGCCGCGGTTGCCGAGAGCCTGCAGGCGCCGATTGGAGCACGCGTGATTGAAGCGGGCGGTACGTTTGTCATGCCGGGCGGCATCGACCCGCACACGCATATGGAGTTGCCGTTCATGGGAACGGTTTCCAAAGATGATTTCTTCACTGGTACCGCCGCGGCAGCAGCCGGCGGAACCACCATGATCATTGACTTTGTGATTCCGGGTCCGGAGCAAAGCCTCTTGGAAGCGCTGGACATCTGGAATGGACGCGCCGCGAAAGCCGCTGCCGATTATTCATTCCACATGGCGATCACGGGATGGAGCGACCGCACGCACGCAGAAATGGCGGAGGTCACACGCCGCGGCATCAATAGCTTCAAGCACTTCATGGCGTACAAGGGCGCCATCATGGTGGATGACTCGGTACTGGTGAAGAGTTTCATCCGCGTGCGCGACCTCGGCGGAATCTGCCTGGTGCACGCTGAAAATGGCGAGTTAGTAGCACACTTCCAAAGCGAAATATTTGCGCGCGGCATCACCGGCCCAGAAGGCCATCCGCTGTCGCGCCCCGCGGAAGTTGAGGGTGAAGCGAGCAACCGCGCACTGCGCATTGCTGAAGTGATTGGTGTACCGCTGTACGTGGTGCACACCAGTTGCAGCGATGCACTGGATCCGATCGCTCGCGCACGCGGTGAAGGCCAATGTGCCTTCGGCGAGGCGCTTATTCAGCACTTGATCATCAGTGAAGAGGTCTATCGAAAAGAAGACTGGGATCAAGCCGCGCACTACGTCATGAGCCCGCCGTTCCGACCGTGCGAACACCAAGCCGCGCTGTGGCATGGCATCCAATCCGGTGCTATTCAGGTCATCGGTACCGACCACTGCGTCTTTGACACTGCACAGAAGCGAGCAGGACGTGGCGATTTCCGCAAGATCCCCAACGGTACCGGCGGCATCGAAGACCGTATGAGCGTCCTATGGCACCACGGCGTCGGCAGCGGGCGCATCACCCCAAGTGAGTTTGTTGCTCTGACCAGCAGCAACGCCGCGCGCATTTATAACTGCTACCCCCGCAAGGGAACCATCGCCGTTGGTAGCGACGCCGACATCGTTGTGTGGGACCCAGCGGCAACACGCACCATCTCCGCACGCACGCACCACCAGAACGGCGACTTCAACGTCTTTGAAGGAATGACAGTCACTGGCAATGCCGCAGTCACCCTTTCCCGCGGTGCGGTTCTGTGGCAAGACGGGAAACTCCACGCAACAGCAGGTTGGGGCAAGTATGTACCCCGCCCTGCCTTCGCTGATTTCACGCAATCACTCGCCGTGCGCAACAAACTTGCACAACCAACCGCCGTCAAGCGGGCCTGAGATATCAATCATGACA
>JBDKKN010000212.1:0-8885 GCA_039796075.1 Planctomycetota bacterium
GCAGCGCCTCACAGGTGACCCCAAACACTCCACCGAAACCGACCGCGCCCACACCGGTCATCACCGAACGCCCCAACGCACTCGCGAGCCCGCTTGCCCCGCTGACGCAACGAGGCCTGTACACGTTGGCACTGTTAGTTGACCACGCGCGCATTCCGTTTCCAACCGAGATTGCGTGGGCGGTTGCCGGAATCCAATTGGTCGGCGGAGCGTGCGTGCTCCTTGGACTATTTAGCCGCGTCTGGGGACTGCTGATGTCCCTGATCTTGGCAGCACTGTTTGTGATGACTAGCCTGCCGATCATCAAGTCGCAGGGGGCATTCGCACTCGGTGCAGAACAACAGAACCTGGTACTTGCACAAATGGGGCTCTTTGTCCTTGCACTCGGCGCATTTCTTGTGGGCCCTGGTGCCATGAGTCTCGACCGTGCCATCTTCCGTCGCTCCAAGCGCGGCGGTCCGAAGCGCAAGTCAACATCGGCATGAATCGCGACGCGGAGAAATTCGATGGCTCGGGTCAGAAATCCGCGCACAGCGTGGATCGCCGCGTGGAAACCGCGGTTGACACGCATGTGGACGCGCGTGTGGACACCGGCGTCGAAACCGGCGTAGAAACCAGCGCCGACACTACCGCAGAAACCGGCGTTTCCCCCCGCAGTCCGATCGTGGCGATCACTGCATCAACCATTGTGCATGCACTCATCGCGTTTGCACTGGTGGCCATGGGAGTCACCGCCGCGCGCGCCATGCGCCGTGAGGCCCCGCCCATCTTGGTTGCCGAATGGACTCCGCCACCACCGATCGGCATTGCGCCATCACCGCCTGAACTACCCATTCCGGGAGGCGCGATCGTCTACCAAGGCCCCGCAGCGCGCGGCGTATTCGACAGCGCTTCCGGCGCACGCGCAGCCGCTGATCGCTTGGAGCGACTGGCTCCGCCAATCGCAGTGACCGCGAATGCTGCTGGCCGTTTCGGTGGCCAACTCGGCTTCGGCGGCGCACTTCCTGAACGATTCCGCGCCGCGAGCTTCGCCATGGACAAGCAGCGCGTGGCATTCCTCATTGATGGCGGCGGACGATTGCTTTCGGCGCTGCCAGCGGCGCGCGCGGTACTTGCCCAGCGCCTGGCGGCACTCATGCCCACGCAGCAGTTCACTGTCGCCATCGCCCGCGGAAACGGCGTGGAACTTGCACCCGGAACACCAGCTGCAGCCACGCGCGCAAACACTGCCGCTGCATTGCGTTGGTTTACCGAACGCAGTGCGCCCGGAGGCACGCCGGACCTTGGTGCGGCACTTGAAAGCGTGTGGCGTGCGCTTGAACCGGACGCCATCTGCGTCATCGCTCGTGGCGCGCCCACCCCGCTCCGCACCGCAGCACGTAGCGCCAACGCCACACTGCTTTCCACCGCCGATCGGCTCAATCCCACTACGACGGATGGCTCTCGATTTGCCACATTTCTCTGCGTCGAACTCGTGGAAACATCCGCCGACGGCGCACTGCGCGCACTCGGGGAACGCCACGGCGGCAGCAACGGATACCTACTTCTCGACCGCGCCACGCTCGGACTTGCACCGATGCGTTCGCGCAACCAGCCTGCAGGAAACATCAGCAAATGACTAGTTACTCACTCCCAGCCGTTGCTACCCGCACCCTTGGCCATGCCACCGGAATGTCCACCGCCATAGTGGCAAGTCTTGCCGCCGGATGCATCGCCGCGCCAGCATGTGCTGGACCATCGTTCGCAACCGCCTTCTTCATCTCGCTCGATCAGTTGCCCGATGGCGGCGTGCGTGTGGACTGGATCGGTAGCTCCATGATTTGGGTGTTGATTGCCATGAGCGTTGCCAGTGTGGCACTGATCTGGATTGCCTTCACCGCGAACCGCGTGAGTGACATGCTCCCTCCATCCGCCGTTGACAGCATGCGCTCAATGGTGAGTAGCGGCAAGTTTGCTGAGGCGCTTGAGTGGTCGCGCACCAAGGGTGGTGACTTTGGTCGTGTGATCCACGCAGCATTGCTGGCTGCCCCTGCTGGCCATGACGCGATGATGCAAGCGGCGGAATCGATGACTGATGAATTGGTGGTGCGACGCCTACGGAAAATCGAAGTGCTCAATGTCTTTGGCCAAGTTGCACCCATGATCGGCCTCTTTGGAACGGTGTATGGAATGATTGTGGCCTTCTTCACCATTGCACAAATGGGTGGAACCGCCGATCCGGTGGCGCTTGCAGGCGGAATCGGCACCGCCCTAGTGACCACTTTCTGGGGTCTACTGATTGCCATTCCTGCACTCAGCGTGTTCGCAGTAGTGCGCAATCGAATTGACGCTGCGGGTTCTGAAGGCGCGCGCGAAGTGGAGCAGATTCTCATGCGCTTCCGACCAGGCGGCGCAGGATCTCCTGTTGCAGCGTTGCGTGCCGAGGCCAAGAGTGCTGAGGCAGTGATCGGTGCACACCACTCGAACGCCAACAACACGGGCGCAGAAGCCTGATGCGCGCCAGTCGGATCCATCGCAGAGGACCTGCATCGTTTGAGGCGAACATGACGCCGCTCATCGATATGGCGTTCCTACTGATTGTGTTTTTCGTGCTGGTGAGTCAGGTCACCAGTGCGGAGATGGTGGACCTTTCCTTGCCACATCCCACATCCGGCGCAGCCAAGCAGCAAGATGGCTCGGAGCGCATTGTGGTGAATGTGATTCCCGCGACCGATGGCGGCGCTGCCGGTTACCGCCTTGGAAAGCGTGAATTCACCGCGGATACGGCGGGGTTGCAGCAACTCGTAGCAGCCATAGCGCAGGCCATGAAGGGACAGCCCAGCGTGGAAGTCAATATTCGCGCCGACCGCGCCACGGCGTACTCATGGGTTCGTCCAGCCATGAATGCGGTGGCCGATGCACTGACGGTCAGCGGTATTGATCGCGCGCGAGCACGGGTTCGACTGGTGGTACTTGGTGGAGTTACCAGTGAGTAACGCGGGCTCACACTTCCAGAACGCGGATACGTCAAGCGAAGCGCTTCATGCGCTCAACGCGCTTGCAGCGGCGTTGCCCGAAGCACGTATCGGTGGCAGGCCACGACGTGGATGGCGCGCGCCGCGCCGCCTGCGCAGCACATCACTCGGTGCCGCCATCAGCACCAACATGACGCCGATGATTGATGTGGTCTTTCAATTGTTGGTGTTCTTCATTGCCACTACCCACTACGCAACCGACGAGCGCGTGATCGCCATGGACCTCTCGCGCCGCATCGCAGTGACAGCACCAAGTGGCGCCAGCACCCAAGGAGCCACGCCGCCACTCAAGCAGCTCGACCCCTTCGCCATGAATGACGAAGCGCTGCATCTATCAGTGGGCGTTGATGGAGTGATTGTTGCCGGCGCCCCATTGCGGCGTACGTTCACCCCCGCCGAATTGCGCGCTGTATTGGCATCCGAATTGCGTGGCAGTGCGCACCCAAATGGCATGTTTCAGCCAGCATTTCCAGTGGTGATCGCACCCGCTGATAATGCTCCTTGGGAGATTGCCGTCGAAGTGCTTGACGCCGCCGTGGCTGCAGGTTTCCGAAACGTTGGGTTTGAGCCACGCGCCACGGTGGTGGGGAACGCGCCGTGATCGCCATCGTGATGACCGTGGCTGCACTGGTCGCGCAAGCACCCGCGCCGGACGGCATCGATGCGCTGGCCGCTGCAACGGAAGTCGCCCGCGCCGAGGCACGGCGTCCGTACACCACATCGGTTGCGGCAACGGCGGCGTGGACCCGACTGGAACGCTTACGCACACCACTCCTTGAGTCAGACGATCCGCGCTGCGCTGCGTGGCTTGCGGATGCCGCGGAAGACGCCATCACACTTGGCCTCGCCATTGATGGCTGCGGTGTGGCAACCATCGTTGGCATTCCAACACCCGAACAGCGCGAACGCTGCACCGCACTGCTACGCAACGCACTGACGTGGACGCGCGCCGCTGAACGCTCGGCACGCGCAGCGATTGCCGCGGGCACGGTCACTCCGGAACTGGCGACCCGCCTGGACGCGGTGGAACTTGCGCAACGAATTCCCCTGATTCGCGCCTGCGCTGCAGTCCTTGCTGGTTGGTCCGGGGCACTTCCAGAAACCGATGCACCAGCGATCGTTGAGAGCGCCGCCACGCGCCTCGCCGCCATGCGCGGTGCACTTTCCGGGAATGCGCGCACCCTTGCCGATGCGTGCTGCGGCCTTGGTTTAGCGCGTATCGGTCGCCACGCCGAAGCGGACGCCGTACTGGCGCCCCTCGCTGCCAACCCAGCTGCAGAACCGGTGTTCCGCATCCTTGCCATCACTGCGCTGGCAGAGAACGCAGCAGCAAACGCCAGTGGTCGTCGCCGCGCGCTCGACGCACTCCGCGCGCGATACAGCGCTGCACTTGACGATGACTCACGCCTCCTGCTTGGTGACCTGGACTTTCGGCTCGCTCGCGCCGCGGCAGCGGATGCCACCAGCACTGCAACGCCTGGTGCGCCCGGCCCATTGCCGGCGTGGCGTGGATGGCTCGACGCCGTTGCAGCCACTCCACCCGCGCGCCGCACCGCCGTTCGCGCGGCAGCGCTGGCGCGGATCGCGCAACATGCTGGCAGCATGGACGACCCGGTGGTGCGTGTAGCGCGCGCATTGGCGGCGAGCAGTAGTAGTGATGGTCGCGCGGCCGGCACGGCGCTGCTTCGCGCTGCGCTTGCTGACCCGGCTCTTGATGCCGGCGTCCGCACACTTGCCATGCTGGAACTCGGTCGCGCAGAACTTCTCTTGGGTCATCCGTCCGAGGGCGCCACCGCGCTCTTGGAGTTTGCGCAGGCGTATCCCTCGGAGCCGGTCTCGCGTCATGCGATTGATGCAGCGGTTGCAGCAGCGCGCGGAACTGGCGATTCCGTGCTGTTTGCACGGGTTCTTGCCACTGCCGTCGCTCGGTTCCCAGATCACCCAGACCATGCGGCATGGCGAGTTGAACAGTCCGCGCTGGTGCTGTCCAGTGACACTGCACTGGAGTCACGCGAATCGCCCGCGCGGCGCGCGGCACTTGCACTCGACGGCCTTGATCGTGCCGATCGTTCCGGCGTGACTGACCCAGCATTGCGTGCTGACTTGGCCATTGCAGCCGCCGATGCACTGAATGACGAAGTGCGTGCTGATGCAGCCATTGAAGCATTGGACCGCGCGCGTCCACTACCAGGAACTGTGCTGCCCGAAGCGGTTCGACAACGCCTGCTTGAAGAACGTATCCGCGCACTGGTACTGGCCACACGATCCATTGAAATGGACCGCACCGTGGCCGAAGCAACTGCAGCGGATGCCAACGGTACTGCCGATGCCGCGGCGCGCGTCTTACGAAGAATGTCCGCTGCTGACCTAGGCAGTGTTGCCGCAGCGGCGGTTGATGAACAACAGGTTGCGCGCATCGCGCGACTGGCCGATGCCACCATGCACTTGGCCGCTCCGACCCCTGAACGTGATGAGATTCTTGCGCGCGCATTCATTGTGGCCCGCATGCATGACTCTGCACAGGCCGCCGCACGACGCGCCATCGCTGCGCGCGGAGATCGCGCCGATCTCACGCTTGCGCTCGCGGAATCACTGTGGGGAATCGGCGGAGACGCTGCGCTCGCCGAGGCGTTTGCACTCTATGAACAGGTGTCCCGGGCAGTGCCAGAACAGTCGCCCGCGTGGTGGTTATGCCAAACGCGTCGCCTACAGATTCTTGACCGAGTGAGTCGATCGACCGAAGCAATTGCTCCAAAGGTTGCTCGACTGAAGGCCATCGACCCAGCACTGGGTGGCCCGGCGTTTGCAGCAAGCATGCTTGAAGTGGCCGCGCGACATGAGTGAGCGTTCAATGGGTGCAAGCCACGCGCTACGCGGGTGACAGGCACGTTCAACCTCAATCAAACTCCATCAACTTCCATCAACCTCAATAGTCCAGCGCACGCAACTCATCGCGCAGGATGGCCGCAAGCTCAAAGTTCTCAGCGTTGACGGCGCGGCGCAATCGTTCTTCCAATTCGGAGCGTTGGCTTGCGGGCAAACGCGGCACCAATGCATCGCGCATCCCACGCAGCAAGATGACTTCGCTGGACTGTTCGAATCCGCCCATCGGTCCATGGTCATCAAAGTGCGTACGTAATTCAGTAAGCGCTCGCTCTACCGCCAACAACGCTTGTCGAGCGTCGCCGCCTGCCATACCAATGGCTGCCTCGGCACGCGCTCGCATCATCACCACGAATGGCCGGAACTGTTCCAGAACGGTGCGATCACCTTGGCTAGCGCCAAAGTCACGACACAGGTCAAACATACGCAGGTTGCGCCCGGTATCGCGCACCACGGCTTCATACTCCTCAAGGGCAAAAAGCGCCACGTAGCGGTGATAGACCTGCACCCCCTCGTCGCGCAAGGCATCGCACTCCTTTGAAGTGAGGTGCATGCCCTCATCGCTCCCCGCGCGTTGGCGATGTGCCTCCAACCGGGCGATGTGCCAGTCCAAAAGGGAGTCCGCGCCGTGGGGACGGCGCCCGTCCGGACGTCCGGTGAGGGCCAATTGCAGAATTCCCAGTTCTAACCGAACCTGAACAGCACGCTCTCCGGTGGCTGTTCGGATCATCCGAACCGTCGGGCGATTGCCGCCGATCGGCCACGATCTGAGGCTCTCCGTGAGGTCCACTTCCGGGCCGGCAGCGGTGTCATCGGCACGGCTTGAGTGAGATGAATCAGCATTTGCAGCATCTGGAGACGGTGATTTTCGGTCACTGGGATGGTTGGGTTCCCCGCCATGCGAGGAATGCGAGGAATCGTGATCAGGGTTGTTGGGATCTGGCTCGTGCATATGTGAAACTCCCAAAAGAGTTTGACATTCATGTTGACTTGTTCCAAAGACGACCCTTGCGATTGTCGATGGGTTGCGTACGATGCAACGCCCAGCATGAGCGTGTGGCTCATGATCTGGTTTGCTGATCGCGAGGGTGTATGGCGCGAACCAGTGTCCAAAACGAACTTCAGCTCTACCTCCGAGAAATCAAGGAGGAACGACTCCTTACTCCCGACGAGGAAAAGGTGTTGGGCTGGCGCATCATCAATGATGAGTGCCTGAACTCCAAGGATCGGATGATCAAGGCGAACCTTCGCCTAGTGATCTCCATCTCCAAGAACTACGCCCACCGCGGCCTGCCACTCTCCGACCTCATCGAAGAGGGCAACATCGGCCTCATCAAGGCCGTTGAAGGGTTTGACCCCGCGCAAGGTGCCCGATTCAGCACCTACGCCAGTTGGTGGATCAAGCAGGCCATCAAGCGAACCCTGATCAACGCAGTTCAGCCCATTCACATTCCCGCCTATATGGTGGAATTGATTGCGCGCTGGAAGCACACCAACCGCAAGCTTGAAGAGAGTCTCGGTCGCCAACCCACGTTGCAAGAGTTGGCAACGGCGATGGGGCTTCCGGTCAAGAAGCTGCTGATCGTCCGCCGCGCCGTGAAGGCGTACCACGCCCCCAGCCAGTCACCGACCGGCGAAGACGGCGAGGGAGCAGACCTCGGCGACATCTTTGAAGACACGCGCAACACTGCTCCAGAGCATGACATTGAGCGCAAGGAAGACTTCTCCACCATCCTCAAGCTCCTTGATTCCATTGACGAACGAGATGCACGCGTTCTGCGCCTGCGTTTCGGTCTTGAGGGCAAGGAACCACTGACGCTCAAGCAAATTGGCGTGGAGGTGGGACTCACGCGCGAGCGCGTCCGGCAGATTGAAGTTGAGGCCTTGAAGAAGTTGCAGATGCAACTCACCGATGCCAAACCAAGCCGATTCTTCCGCGAGAACATGCCAGTGGAGAACACTGAGAAGGCTCGCCCGGGTCGCAAGCGCAAGCAAGCACCGGGTGCGTGACAGTCAGAGCGTGTGAGTATCAGATAGTGCGATCCGGCGAACGCGTGAGCGTGTCATCAGATGACAGCGTGAGCGTGTCATCACATGACATCGTGAGCGTGTGATCACGCGACCCCGAGGCCGTGGAATCACGTCACCGCGCGTACATCGCCCCTTACGCCGTCTTGGTGCGCACCGGGTTGTAGAACGGCATCTTGACGACCTTCGCCGTGGTCTTCACCTTGCCAAGATCAAGTTCGAATTCCGTACCGACCGCGCTCATCGCTGCGGGCACATAGCCCATGGCAATGACCTTGTCGAGCGTGGGACTGAGGCAACCACTGGTCACGTGCCCAACGTGCTTGCCACCCTGATGGAGCAGCATCCCTTGGCGCGCGGAGCGACGACCCTCCACCTCAAAGCCAACGAGGCTGTTCTGCACGCCATCAGCCTTGATCTTCAACAAAGCTTCTTGGCCAATGAAACGGCCTTCGCGCGTGTCCACATCACCCTTGTCAAGCTTGACCGCAAAGCCGAGACCAGCGCTCAGCGGGTCGATTTCTTCGGTAATTTCATGGCCGTACAGAGGCATTGATGCCTCCGTGCGCAGCGAATCCCGCGCGCCCAAGCCTGCCGGCCGCACCATGGCAGTCACGCCCTCTTTTTCACGCAAGAGCATCGGCAGAACAAACTTGGCGACCGTCGATCCCATCACTATCTCCACGCCGTCCTCGCCGGTGTAACCGGTGCGGCTCACGGTGAGTTTGGCAATCATCAGGCTCTTTTCAGCGAAGCGGTACCGCTTCAGCGTGGGAATTTCGCGGCTGAAAGTTCCCACAATATCAATGACCTTTGGCCCCTGAATGGCAGCCATCGCGGTGTCTGCGGTGACATCTTCCATTTGGAATGTCATGTTCTCACGCGCCTTGATCGACCCGAACCAATCGAGGATCTTCAGGCGGTTGGAGGCATTGACCACCATCATGTAGTCGTCTTCCT